>NZ_CP008852.1:2410000-2715000 GCF_000725345.1 Pelosinus sp. UFO1 | reverse complement strand
ATCCTATACATTATTATCAAAAATCATAATAGTAGATAATTTATTACAGCTTATCTATAAGGACAGTAAGGTTGAAGAAATTGTTTTTGTACATAAAATGGATTTAGTTAAGGCTTACCAAGCTATTCAATCAAATAATTTTTAATTTCAGTAAAGAAAGACTTTAGTAAAATTAAAGTCTTTCTTTATTTTTTTAGTAAATTATAAAAGTTTTCATAAAAAGTACCATAGCTGTGGTACAATAAAATAATAAGCTTATTCGGGAGGATAAAATGGCCTTTAATGCACGTATTTTAACAGTTTCCAGCCTAAAACAAGCGCAGGATGAACTTGCTAAGGTAAATTGTGATAAAACTGGTATTCAGATTATGGGTAATAAAGCGGTATTTAAAGTAATGAAGTTAGAAGGAATTTTAACAAAAAGTGCCAATCTTTTAAAACAAACATTTTTGGCAAAAGGCGGAGAAGTTGCTGTAGGTAGAGGCACTGCAGACCTTAGCGTTGAACGTACTGATGTCCTAATTTGTGCTACTTTGAAACAATATAAGATGGCTATATCACAGTTAAAAATGCAGCCGTGGGGGTTGCCCAAAATAGCCCAAGCTATTGAGGATGCTTTAACTGACAATGAAAAAGCTCCTGAGCGTCGGTATTCTTGGGGTGAAAAGGTATTATCAATTCTTCCTCAACGTACTTTAATTATGGGGATTTTAAATGTAACTCCCGATTCTTTTTCTGACGGTGGCCGTTACAATACTATGGATAATGCACTGCGCCGTGTGGAAGAAATGATACAAAATGGTGCTGACATTATAGATATTGGTGCTGAATCTACTCGTCCTTATCAAGACGGGGAAAAGATATCTGCAGAAGAAGAAATGGAACGTTTAGGTTCATTACTTGAGAATGTACTAGCTATTTCTAGTGTTCCCGTATCTATAGATACGTATAAGCCAAAAGTAGCACTTCAGGCGTTGCAATTAGGTGCACACATGATAAATGATGTATGGGGCTTACAACATGACCCTGATATGTCTAAGGTCGTAGCTCAGTACAAAGTACCAGTAGTTATTATGCATAATCAGAATGGTACTAATTATGAAAAGGATATTATGTCAGAGATATGTTCCTTTTTACAAAAAAGCATTGACATTGGGTTAGAGGCTGGTATTAGCTTTAATCAATTTATAGTTGATCCGGGTATCGGGTTTGGGAAAACTCCGGAGCAAAACCTAGTGGTTATGTCTCGTCTAGAGGAACTAACATCATTAAGGTGCCCTATATTACTTGGCACCTCCAATAAAAGGTTTATTGGTGAAGTCTTACAACTCCCAGTGGAAGATAGGGCGGAAGGAACAGGTGCCACAGTATCTATGGGGATTATGAAGGGGAGTAATATAGTTAGAGTTCATGATGTAAAAGTAATGGCTAGAATTGCAAAAATGATGGATGCGATGATGAGGAGAGATGTATAATGAATACAATTTTACTTGAGAATATGGTGTTTTATGGTTTTCATGGTGTGTATGAATATGAGCGCGAGCAGGGGCAACGGTTTTATGTAGATGCAGAAATAGTCGCAGATTTGAGCTTAGCAGGAGAAACAGATAATCTTATTCATACAATTGACTATACGGTGATATATAGTCAAATTAAAGACATTATGGAAAACCATAGGTTTCAATTGTTAGAGGCTGTAGGAGCACATATTGCCGAGTTAATTTTAAAGACTACAATTGCGAATGAGGTTACCATAAGAATACGTAAGCCAGCTGTACCGATACCTGGTCCTTTAGATTATGTACAAGTAGAGACGAAACGGAGAAAATAACAGGATGATTTTACTAGGATTGGGATCTAACTTAGGTGACCGGGAAATAAATATAAAAAAAGCAATTTATAAACTACATCAGCATTCTGAAATTAGTGTTGATAATGTTTCTTCTTTATATGAAACAAAGCCTGTTGGTATGTTGGAACAACCACACTTTTTAAATGCGGTTATCAGTGTGCAGACAAAATTAACGCCTTATGACTTACTTCAAGTATGTTTAAACACAGAATGTCAGCTAGGGAGAATCCGTGACCGGCGTTGGGGCCCTAGGACGATAGATATTGATATTCTTATCTATCATAATCTTGTTATTCAGGATGAGGTATTACAACTACCTCATCCTCGTTTGCATGAAAGGTGTTTTGTTCTGATACCTATGCAAGAAGTAATTAATGATATGCCTATACATCAAGGCTTAACTCCCAGGCAATTGCTACAAAAACTGAATGATAGTTCAGACGTAGCCTTTTATAAAAGGTTAGAAATGGAGTTTATTCAATCATGAAAGAGGGAGGCTAACGCAAGTTGGCGATTTTAAGTAAAGTATTGTTTATTAGTGCCCCAGTGGGGGCAGGTCATATAAAAGCTGCAGAGTCAATCGCTTCTGCAATGCATAAACAAGATCAGATTGAAACAAAAATGGCAAATGTTTTTGATTTTTTTAATCCTTATATTGGGCAAGGTATTTTAAGTATCTATCTTAAGATCCTAAAAATATTTCCCAAACTTTATGGAATGATGTATGGTTGGGGTAATGAGAGCCATTTGGCATTGCTAGGTCGTCAGCTGGTTAGCCGTTATTTAGCCAAGAATATGGAAAGGTATATCTTAGACTATAACCCAGCGGTAATTGTATGTACTCATGCGACACCGGCTGGATTAGTAGCTTATTTAATGAAACATAATAGAATTAACATACCAGTAGTGGTAGTGATAACAGATTTTGTGGTACATCGTCTATGGATTTATCCTGAGATCAAACATTATATTATTGCAAATGAAGATATGCGAGAGTATTTAATTAAATCTAATGTGGAGAGTACTTGTACAAAAGTGATGGGAATCCCCGTGGATGAAAAATTCTCTTGTCTACTGGATAAAGAGAAAATACTAAGCAAGTTTGGATTTGCCAGTGATGTCAAAACCGTTTTAATTATGGGTGGCGGAGCTGGAATTTTGCCTATGGATAATATTCTACTAGCTTGTGATGCCATTACTATTCCATTACAAATTATTGTTGTCACAGGAAATAACAAAACTATGTATAAAAAAATATGTAGTTTAGGGCCGAAGCTACGCAATAAGGTGCTTATTTTAGGGTATGTTAATTATGTTAATGAATTAATGGCTATTTCTGACCTTATTATCTCAAAGCCCGGAGGGATGACTTGTGCCGAAACATTATGTAGTGGTCTACCTATGTTAATTTATCAACCAATTCCGGGTCAAGAAGAAGCGAATACCAACTATCTAATTGCTCACAATGTTGCTCTGCGGGCAGATTCAATGCAAGATATTGGAGTTATTATGAGAAGGATATTTATTGAACATCCAGAAGAACTGAATGAATTGCGACAAAATGCCTTGCAAATTAGAAAACCACAGGCTGCTGCTATGATTGGGAACTATATTTTTTCTCAAATTAAGGATTAATACATTTCATTGAAGACCTTTTATAGTTATATTTACGAAGTATTGGAACTTATTTATATATCTATATTGACATTTCTCGTGGTGTGTTATGTGAAATTATGCTATAATTACCCTTGTTTTATACTATTTTCCTAAGAAACGTATGAAGGGCAGATATTCTAGTAAAGCAATGTTGGGGGATAATATGGAAAAGATATATCTGGCAGCATTACAAATGGTATCTGGTATTGGTAACGCACGTCTTAGAAGCTTAGTTTCATTCTTTGGTAGTGCAGAACAAGCTTGGCATGCCAAGCAGCATGATTTATCTTTATGCGGAATTCTAGATGAATCAATCTTTAATAAATTAATCATACATCGGGAAAAAATAGATATATATACATTAGCATATGATTGGGAGAAGAAAGGAATTAAAATTTGCTGTACTAATGATACGGATTACCCCAAGTTGCTTTTAAATACCTTTAATGTCCCACCAGCATTATATTATCGGGGTATGCTGCCCAAGACAGATCAACTAATCGCAATTGTTGGTGCAAGGAAAGCTTCTTCCTACGGCAAGAATATTGCACAATTGTTGGCAGCAGAACTTGCTGAGGCAGGGGTTTGGGTGGTTAGCGGTGCTGCTCGGGGTATTGATACTGCCGCGCATCAAGGAGCTTTAAGTAAAGGATATACAATCGCTGTACTCGGTTGTGGAGTTGATGTTGATTATCCTCCTGAAAATAGAAACTTACTAAATCACATTGCTGAATGTGGCGCTGTGGTTTCAGAATACGCACCTGGCACTATGGCTCATCCAGGTCATTTTCCTGCAAGGAATCGAATTATTAATGGATTGTCTCGGGGTGTAGTGGTAGTAGAAGCGGCAGAAAAAAGTGGCGCGTTAATTACTGCAGACTTTGCCTTGGAAGAAGGGCGAGATGTTTTTGCAGTACCTGGCAGTATTTTTTCAGTATCTAGTAAAGGTACACACCGACTCATAAAGCAAGGAGCAAAACTTGTTGATAGTGCAGAAGATATATTAGAAGAGTATAATCTTATTGCAGCAAAAAAGGAGCCTCAGCTGTTAGAATTTACTTCAGAGGAAGTAAAGGTTTATGAGTCGCTTACTTATGATTTTCCAATAGGAATTGAAGAAATTGTTATGAAAACGAAATTAGAGGCAGGAATGATTACATATATATTATTACAGTTTGAATTACGTGGGTTAGCGGTAGAGCATAGCGGGAGACGTTATTTGCGTATCGCTAAGGAGGGAATCAAGTGAGTAAAGCATTAGTTATTGTTGAATCTCCAGCTAAAGCAAAGACCATTGAGAAATTCTTAGGGAAAAATTATACGGTTAAGGCCTCTATGGGACATTTGCGAGATTTGCCTAAAAGTCAATTTGGCGTAGATGTGGACAATAATTTTGCGCCTAAATATATAAACATTCGCGGTAAGGGCGATATAATAAAAAGTCTTAAAAGTGCGGCAAAAGCTGCAGATACTGTTTATCTAGCATCTGACCCTGACCGTGAGGGGGAAGCCATTGCCTGGCATTTGGCACATATTCTAAATATTCCTGAAGATAAAGCTTGTCGCATTGAATTTAATGAAATTACTAAAACTACAATTCAAAATGCAGTAAAGAAGCCAAGACCGATTAATCTCGAGCGAGTAGATGCTCAGCAAGCGAGGCGTCTTTTAGATCGAATTGTAGGTTATCAACTGAGTCCTTTATTATGGAGAAAAGTGCGCAAAGGACTTAGTGCCGGCCGTGTACAGTCTGTAGCGGTAGGGATTATTTGTGATCGAGAAAAAGAAATTCAAGCTTTTGTTTCGGAAGAGTACTGGTCTATTGTGGCAAAATTGCGAGGAAAGCCTAAAACTGCATTATTTGACGCACAACTCATCTTAGTTGATGGGAAAAAAGCTAAAATAGATAACGAAGACCAAGCTGAGAACATAAAAGAAGAGTTAGAAAAAGCAGAGTTTACGGTTACAGATGTAAAACGTAAAGAACGTCGAAGAAACCCTGCGGCACCTTTTATCACCAGTAGTTTGCAGCAAGAGGCGTCAAGAAAATTGGGATTCACCTCTCGTAAGACGATGATGGTAGCTCAACAACTTTATGAAGGACTGGAACTTGGTAGTTCAGGCCCTGTGGGATTGATTACTTATATGCGTACTGATTCAGTACGTCTAGCTGAATCGGCACAACTTGATGCTAGGAACTATATTGCATTATCATATGGGGAAAATTATTTGCCGGATAAAAGTCCAGTGTACTCTACAAAGAAATCCCAGGATGCTCATGAGGCAATTCGCCCTACTAGTTTAGAATTTCCTCCTGATAAGATAGTTAAATACCTTTCAAAGGAACAGCTACGATTATATCGATTAATTTGGGAAAGGTTTATTGCCAGTCAAATGGCTTCTGCCATTTATGATACTCTAACGGTTGATATTACTGCTGAACGATTTGGTCTACGAGCTACAGGATCTACCGTTAAATTTCCCGGATTTATGGCCGTATACACGGAAGGTAAAGATGGTGAAGAAAAAGAGAAAGATATTACATTACCTGAATTAGTGACTGGAGAAAGTTTAAAAGCAAATAAAATTACTCCGAAGCAACATTTTACAGAACCACCACCTAGATATACGGAAGCTAGCTTGGTAAAAACTTTAGAGGAAAAAGGTATTGGCCGACCAAGTACGTATTCTCCCATTATTGAAACGATTGTAGCTCGTGGTTATGTAGTAAGAGTAGAGAAAAAGTTTCAACCTACTGAATTGGGCTTTGTAGTTTTAGACTTACTAAAGCAATATTTTAAGGCGATTGTAGATGTTGAATTTACTGCTACCATGGAAAATAAGCTAGACGAAATTGCAGATGGCAAAGGTACACGCCTAAGCTTATTGCGGGAGTTTTATGATTGGTTTGCCGTAGATTTGGAGCAGGCTGAAAAAGAGATTGGTCATGTAGAGCTTCCAGTGGAAATATCGGATGTACAATGTGAAAACTGTGGTAAATTTATGGTGGTGAAACATGGACGATACGGTGATTTCTTAGCATGCCCTGGATTTCCTGACTGTCGTAACACGAAGCCGATTTTAAAAGAAACAGGTGTACAGTGCCCTAAATGTGCTGGTAATATTGTAGAGAGAAAGACAAAACGGAGTAAAACGTTTTATGGTTGTCAAAGTTATCCCACTTGTGACTTTATGACATGGGATATGCCATTAAAAGAAAATTGTCAAACCTGTGGAGCTTTCATGTTGCGGCACAATTTTAAAAATGGTCGCTTTAGTACAGTATGCAGTAACGAGTCATGTATAACACGTCCGGCTACGGCTGAAAAAAAAGTAGAAGATGCTGCAAAAAATAAGACAACAAAGACAAAGAAGAAAACAAAACCAAAAACTAAGTCAACAACTAAAAAAACAGTTAAGACTGAATAATTTATATCATCGGAGGAAGTATTGTGTCAAAAGTTACAATAATAGGAGCTGGATTGGCTGGCAGTGAGGCAGCCTGGCAGGTGGCTGAGGCTGGTTTTGATGTTGAATTACTTGAGATGAGGCCACAGGTTATGTCACCGGCCCATCATACGGACCAATTTGCCGAGTTAGTCTGCAGTAATTCTCTACGTGGTGCTGCAATAGAAAATGCTGTAGGGTTATTGAAGGAAGAAATGCGACAGCTCAACTCATTAATAATGAAGGCTGCGGATGATAGTAAACTACCAGCAGGTGGTGCATTAGCAGTGGATCGTGATGCCTTCAGCAAATTTATAACAAAGACTCTTTCGAATCACCCAAGGGTAAAAGTTGTGAAGGGAGAAGTAACAGAGATCCCTCAGGCGGCGCCACTTATCATTGCAAGTGGACCATTAACATCACCAAACTTGTCAGAAGCGATTGGAAGAATAACAGGTAATGATTATCTATACTTCTATGATGCAGCTGCCCCTATCTTAGTAGGTGAGTCTCTTAATATGGAGAAAATCTATAGAGCCTCTCGTTATGGCAAAGGGGATGACGATTATCTAAATTGTCCTATGACAAAGGCAGAATATGAACATTTTTGGCAGGAACTAACAAATGCAGAAACGACGCCTGTTAAAAGCTTTGAAAAGGCTATATTCTTTGAAGGTTGTATGCCTGTAGAAGAAATGGCAAGTCGCGGTATTGATACATTGCGTTTTGGTCCGCTTAAGCCGGTTGGTTTAGAGCATCCAGTTACGGGTGAGTTACCTTATGCTGTGATACAGTTGCGCCAGGATAATTTTGCAGCCACATTATATAATATTGTTGGTTTTCAAACGCATTTAAAATGGCCAGAACAAGAAAGAGTTTTTCGCTTGATACCCGGCTTAGAGAAGGCAGAATTTGTGAGGTTAGGTGTTATGCACCGTAATACATTTATTAATTCGCCAAAGGTTTTATCTTCGACAATGCAAATGGCTAGCAATGAGAATATATTTTTTGCAGGCCAAATCACTGGGGTCGAAGGGTATGTTGAGTCTGCTGCTTCAGGATTAGTTGCTGGAATTAATGCTGGGCGTTTATTAGCAGGAAAGAAACCTTTAATCTTCCCCACAGAAACCGCCCATGGTGCGCTATGTCAGTACATTACAAATGCAAATAGCAAACACTTTCAGCCAATGAACATAAACTTTGGGCTACTTCCGCCTTGGGAAGAAAGAATTAGAGATAAGAAAATAAAAAATGGCTTAATCGCGCAGCGATCTTTAGAGGCTCTAAAACAATTCAAAGAAAAAGAAAAATTAGACAATAATCTTGCATAATTTTAGTTATTGTGCTAGTATAAATTAATAAATTTTGCTACATAGATTGACAAAAGGTGAGACTGCTTATACTAGTGATTACGGATAAGTGTGGTTTGAATTATGGAATTGTTGTTACAACAGATACAGCTTTATGCTTTATTTTATGGTTGAAAAGAACGCCTCGCAGCATACTGTAATAAGTTATTTGGCAGTTATCGATTAGTTCGCCAGATTTGCAAAATTACAAGGTGTTGGGGAGGTTCTTTTTGCTAATGTGAGAACAGTGATCATTCGGTCTCATTATAACGAAAATTCTGTTTTTGTATAAGAGAGTACATCCACATGCATAGGAGGCGATTTCTTATGTTTCATGCAACAACCATTCTTGCTGTAAAAAAACAAGGAAAAACAGCAATTGCAGGGGATGGTCAAGTAACTTTTGGTGGTAATACAATTATGAAACATAACGCAAAAAAAGTTCGCCGTTTATATCATGGCAAAGTATTAGCTGGTTTTGCTGGGTCTGTAGCAGATGCATTTACACTATTTAGTAAATTTGAAGCAAAGTTAGAAGAATTTAATGGTAATTTAATGCGCGCTTCAGTTGAGTTAGCTAAGGAATGGCGTATGGATCGAGTGTTACGTAGATTAGAAGCGTTGCTAATCGTTACAGATACTGAACATATGTTAATTATTTCAGGAAATGGTGAAGTCATTGAACCAGATGATGAGGTGACGGCCATCGGTTCAGGAGGGCCTTATGCCCTGGCCGCAGCGCGGGCTTTAGTAAAACACTCTAATTTATCTGCTTCTGAAATCGCAAGGGAAGCGCTTCAAACTGCAGCAAGTATTTGTGTGTATACAAATGACCATATTACAGTTGAAGAGTTATAAAAAGGGGTGACAGTATGAGTGAGATGACACCTAAACAGATTGTAATAGAGTTAGATAAATATATTGTAGGACAAAAACAAGCTAAGAAATCAGTTGCAGTCGCACTGCGTAACCGTTGGCGTAGTAAGCAGTTATCTACTAATTTAAAAGATGAAATTATTCCTAAAAACATATTAATGATTGGTCCAACTGGTGTAGGTAAAACCGAAATTGCTAGGCGTTTAGCTAAATTAGTGAATGCGCCCTTTGTAAAGGTTGAAGCCACCAAGTTCACAGAAGTTGGATATGTAGGGCGTGATGTTGAATCTATGGTGCGTGACCTAGTGGAGACAGCAATTCGCATGGTCAAACAAGAGAAAATGGCAGAAGTAACTGACAAAGCTCATGAATTTGCCGAAGAACGTATTTTAGAATTTTTTTCTCCTACAACTAAAAAGGAGACTGTACGTAATCCCTTTGAAATATTATTTGGTGGAAATTCTACGAGTAGCGAGTCTACTTCACAAACGATAATAAACGATTCTTTTGAAAAACCGGTTCTCGATCGTGAATATTGGAGAAAACGTTTAAATAGTGGTGAATTGGAAAACGAATTTATTGAAATAATAGTAGAAGACACAATGAATCCTATGGTAGGCGCCTTTTCAAATACAGGTATTGAGGAAATGGGTATTAATATTCAAGATATGTTTGGCAATATTTTTCCTAAGAAACAAAAGAAACGAAATGTAACAGTTGCAAATGCCCGTAAAGTTTTTATTCAGGAAGAGGCGCAAAAGCTTGTTGATATGGATGAAGTAACTTCTGCGGCCCTTGCTTTAGCAGAGGATTCAGGAATCATTTTTCTTGATGAAATTGATAAAATTGTAGGGCGTGGTCAGTCTTCCGGGCCTGACGTATCTCGAGAAGGTGTACAGCGAGATATATTGCCAATTGTTGAAGGTTCTACTGTTGTTACGAAACATGGCTCATTAAAAACGGATCACATTTTATTTATGGCAGCAGGAGCTTTTCATACAGCAAAACCATCTGAATTAATTCCAGAGTTACAGGGGCGGTTTCCGATTCGAGTAGAACTTACTAGTTTATCCAAAGATGATTTTAAACAAATCTTAACAGAGCCAGCAAATGCACTAATTAAGCAATATGTTAGTTTGCTTGCAACAGAGGATATATCGATTCAATTTACTGATGATGCAATTGAACAATTAGCTGAAATTGCTTTCGAAGTAAATGCTCAGACTGAAAATATTGGTGCTAGGCGCTTACATACTATCTTAGAAAAACTGTTAGAAGATTTGGCGTTTGAAGCACCTGATATAAATGAAGAGTTGATTATTATTGATAAAGAATATGTCAACGCTAAATTGGCTCATATTGTAGTTAACCAAGACTTAAGTCATTTTATATTGTAAATTAGGTTATACAACCTAGAGAAGGGTAGGAGGAATTAATTATGGCAACGATGTTAGAACGTACTCGTAAAATTAATAAATTATTGCAAAAATCCGAGAAAGTGGAATATGATGAGATTTCCCGTGTACTTAGTACTGTCATGGAAGCGAATGTGTATATTGTTGGTAAAGATGGTACTGTATTGGGATATGCATTGCTGGGTGATTTTGAATGTGACTTAATGCGTGATAAAGTGTTATTACAAGGACATTTTCCTGAACGCTATGTAGAATGGTTGCTAAGAGTAACTGAAACTTCGCCGAATTTAAGTTTAGAAGGCGGCATGTGTTCTTTTAGTGAAGATACAGGGTGTATTTTTACTGATAAATATACTACGATAGTTCCCATACATGGTGTAGGTGAACGAATTGGTACTCTAATTGTTGCTAAATTTCATGCAGAATTTCATGATGATGATCTAGTCCTTGCTGAATATGGAGCAACCGTTGTTGGTATGGAAATATTAAGAGACCGTAGTGGAAAAATCGAGGATGAGGCTCGTAAAAAGGCTACGGTGCAAGTTGCCCTTGGTACACTTTCTTATTCAGAATTGGAAGCTGTAATTCATATTTTAAATGAATTAGAAGGAAATGAAGGCTTATTAGTAGCGAGTAAGATTGCTGATCGAGTTGGAATTACGCGCTCTGTAATTGTAAATGCCTTGCGTAAATTTGAAAGTGCTGGAGTTATTGAGTCGAAATCTCTTGGAATGAAGGGCACTTATATAAAAGTATTAAATGAACGTTTATTTGAAGAACTGAAAAAACTCAAGAAATAAATTGCGAGAAGAAAACATCGTAACTGCATAAATTCATGGGAAAAACGACAATTAATTTACAGGAATGTCTCCTATTGTAGATATATGATAGGAGACATTCCTGTTTCGTCATTTAAAACAACATTTTTTTTATGATCTTGAAGCCTATCGGAGATGACTTTAAAAGACTTGTAGAGAATAAAATCTATATCTTTTGGTAGATGTGCAACCAGGAAAAGTATTATATTATTAATGGAGATTCAGAAAGAAAAGGAAGGGATCTTACTGCCTTTTATTGAAATAAGTAAATCTAAAAAATGCGCTAAATGAGCTCTTATTTTGTAGAAAAAGAAAGGTATTCCGAGGATTGTGTAGAATTAATATGGTAATGTATGCATTTTGTGCAGGAAATTACAATAATTTTACATAAAATATATAATACAGGAGGATTTTGGGTGTTAAATTCTATTTTATCATCACCACGTGTAGGAGTGTTGGAACAAGCGCTTTCCGCATCGTCTCTTAGGCAACAGACAATTAGTAATAATATTGCTAATGTTAATACTCCAAATTTTAAGAAAAGCGAAGTCGTTTTTGAAGATTTACTGCAAGACGCTATGGATAATAAAAAATTACAGATGGTAAAAACAAATAGTCAGCATTTATCGACGCAAAAGGGAAATATCCCGACTCCTTCAGTAAACGTAGTTGATCAGACTTCTTTTCGAACAGATGGTAGTAATGTAGATATTGATATTGAAATGGCTAATTTAGCAAAAAATAATATATATTATAATGCTGTGGTACAGCAGTTGGGGAGCTATTTTACGGGAATTAAGTCAGCTATAAAAGAAGGGAGATAATTAGGAATGGGAATGTTTGGTGCTATTGATGCGGCCGCATCTGGCTTAACAGCTGAACGACTTAGAATGGATGTAATTTCTAATAATATTGCCAATGTCAATACGACTCGTACTGCTGAAGGTGGAGCTTATCGCCGGCAAGTTGTCGTATTTGAACCACGTGAAAACGAAGAGACATTTGCGCAGATTTTATCTAAAAAAGCGAGTGGTGGCAATGGTGTTAGAGTGGTTGGAATAAATAAAGATAATTCACCGACACATCAAGTATATGATCCAGCTCACCCAGATGCCAATAAAGAGGGATATGTTGAAATGCCCAACGTTAATATTGTAACTGAGATGGTAGATATGATTACTGCTACTAGGGCGTATGAAGCAAATGTTACAACAGTTAATGCGGCGAAAAGCATGGCTCTTAAGGCGTTAGAAATAGGAAAATAATGGAGGTTGTAGTTCATGCGTGTCGAAGCACTTAAGTTAACGCCAGTAAATCCTACTAGTATTGGACAAGCCGTTTCACCTGTTGAGGGGAGCACTAAAAATTTTGGCGAATTTCTAACAGAAGCTCTCGGTGAAGTAAATAGTCTACAACAAAATGCGGCAGCAGCATCCTATAATCTGGCAGCTGGTAAACTTCAAGATATATCGCAAGTTACGATTGCGGCCGAAAAAGCCACGATAGCAATGCAATTAACAATGCAAGTACGTAATAAGGTGGTTGACGCATACCAAGAAGTCATGCGTATGTCGGTATAATAAATAATATTTTTGTTGATTCGAAAGGGTGGAGACAATGGCGGATTTAAAAGAAAGGTCTCTGCGCTTGTGGCAAAGCTTGGCTAAAAGAGAAAGATATATGATTCTTGGTTCGGCCATACTTATATTCGCAGTAATCGTAGCGTGGAGTTTTTGGTGGGGTGGTCGCCCGGATCTTGTGCCTTTGTTCACTGAGATGGAAGCCAAAGATGCTGGTGAGGTAAGAGATAAGCTGAAGGAAATGAAAGTTTATCACGAAATAGGTGGTAATGGCACTGCAATCATGGTTCCTTCTAAAGATGTTTATCGCATACGGCTAGATTTGGCGAGTCAAGGATTGCCACGAGGCAATAAAGGGTTCGAAATATTTGAGCAGAGCAAATTTGGTGCTACTGAATTTCAAAACAAAGTAAATTTGATTCAAGCATTGCAGGGAGAACTTGCTCGTACAATTGAGCAAATGGCTGAAGTTGAAAAAGCTAGGGTACATATTGTTTTAACAGAAGATAGTTTGTATAAGAAAAATGAAAAACCTGCTACGGCTTCAATCATGCTTAAGCTTCGTACAGGGACGCAATTATCAAAAGAGCAAGTAAAAGGTATTGTTAATTTAGTTGCCCATAGCATTCAAGGATTGAAACCAGAAAATGTTACTGTTGTGGATCAAATGGCGCGTGTGCTTAATGAACAAAATGATGCAAGCACAGCAGGGGCCAATGCAACGTTGACTCAGATTGAAATGACTAAAAAAGTGCAAGATGATTTACAAAAAAATGTTCAATCTTTGTTGGAACAGGTATTAGGGCCGAATAAAGCTGCAGCAAGAGTGAATGTAGAACTTAGTTTTGACCAACGTACTGTAGATAAACAGACCTTCGAACCAGTTGTGGATGATAAAGGAATAGTACGAAGTTCTCAAGAATTAAATGAAAATTTTAAAGGTGGTTCACCAAATGCGCCTGGTGGAGTTCCAGGAACTACTTCTAATGTACCAGGATATGTAACGGCTAATAACTCTCAGTCAAATTATGAGAAAAAAGAAGTTACTCGTAATTACGAAATTAATGAAACAAAAGAAAAAGTAATTGCAACTCCAGGTTCTATTAAGAGATTGACAGTGGCTGTATTGGTAGATGCCAGCGTCAACAAGGCACAACAAGATAGTATTCTTAAAACTGTTACCTCCGCTATCGGTGTTAATGCAGTAAGAGGCGATACTGTGTCCGTTGAAAGCATAACCTTTAATACGGAAGCCGCTGATAAGCAGCGTAAAGAAGAATTAGATTATGAAAATCAACAAAAGCAAGCGTTGTGGTTAAAAATAGCGTTAGCAATACTAGCTGTTCTTGGTGTCTTGTATATTGTGCGTAGTCGCCGTAAAGTTACAAATGAAGAACTTGAAGATGAGGTGGCTGCAACAACAGAACCGGTTATGCCTATAGCTGAATCGGAAATGACGGCTCAAGAGAAACAGTTAGTTGAAAAACGCAAAGAACTTGAAAAACTAGCTAAAACCAAACCAGAAGATGTTGCTCAATTAATAAAAGTTTGGTTGTCTGAAGAGTAGAGTGGGGGTAAGTATGTGTACCAATCAAATGAATTAAATAATAAACAGAAAGCGGCCATCCTATTAATATCGCTTGGTCCAGAGATTTCATCCCAAGTGTTTAAACATCTTAAAGAAGATGAAATAGAAAAACTCACTCTAGAAATAGCAAATCAAAGAACAGTATCTCCTGAACAAAAGGAAAAGGTATTAAATGAATTTCATGAACTCTTATTAGCTAATAATTATATTTCTACTGGAGGTTTGGATTACGCTCGGGATATTTTAGAAAAAGCATTAGGTGCTGATAAAGCGATATCTATTATTAATAGATTGACATCTAGTTTGCAAATTAGACCTTTTGATTTTGCGCGTAAAACGGATCCATCTCAATTACTTAATTTTATCCAAAATGAACATCCTCAAACGATTGCTTTAATTATGTCTTATTTGCAACCAGAGCAATCGGGCGCTATTTTATCATCATTGCCGCCTGAACGTCAGGTGGATGTAGCGAAACGGATTGCAACAATGGATCGTACATCTCCTGATGTCCTTAAAGATGTAGAACGTATATTAGAACGTAAGCTTTCGTCTATGGCCTCGCAAGATTTTACATCTGCGGGTGGTGTTGATTCAATTGTTGAAATTCTGAATCGAGTAGATCGTTCTACGGAAAGAACTATTATGGAGAATTTGGAAGTCCAAAATCCTGAACTTGCAGAAGAAATTAAGCGTCGTATGTTTGTCTTCGAAGATATTGTCTTGTTGGATGATAGATCACTTCAATTGGTGTTGCGTGAAATTGAAAGTAAGGATTTGGCTTTGGCTCTCAAAGCGTCTTCCGCTGAAGTTTCTAATAAAGTTTACAAGAATATGTCAAAACGTGCTGCCGATATGTTGCGTGAGGAAATCGAGTATATGGGTCCTGTACGCATTAGAGATGTAGAGGAAGCCCAACAAAAAATCGTTAATGTCATTCGTCGTCTGGAAGATTCAGGTGAGATAGTTGTTTCACGTGGTAAAGGGGACGAAATCATTGTCTAAGATTATAAAATTTGCTTGTATGCAAGAACCTAGAATATTGACTAATAACTTTATTGTGAAAGAAGAAAAAACTGTTGAAGAAGTCGTAGTGGATCCTTCTATCGCAAACGAATTGATCACTTCAGCTAGAGAAGAGGCTGCAAACATAATTGCTGAAGCTAAAATGGCTATGGAAGTGAGTTTGACTGAAGCTAAGCAGTTGGTGGAGCAAATCAAACAACAGGCTTATGATGAAGGACATCAAACTGGTTACCAAGAGGGTATAACTCAAGGGAAAAAAGCCGGTTTAGATGAAATGCAACAGGTTATTCATGAAGGAGTTGTAAAGGCGCAGCAGACTTTAAGTGTTGCTGAAAAGCAAGCTAAGGATATGATTCTTGCAGCAGAACGACAAATTGTCGAAATTGCTCTTGCTTTGGCTAGTAAAGTATTGGCGAGTGAAATAACAGAAAACCCTCTAGTAGTTCTACCAGTTGTAAAAGCTGCGCTAGATAAGGTCCGTGATCAAGAACAAATTGTTATTAGGGTAAGCGTTCAGGATTTTGATGCTGTATTACAAGTTAAACAAGATTTGCAAGTTATGGTTGGCGGGGAGCACGTATTAAAAATAACTGCGGACCATACTCTTGAAAATGGTAGTTGTGTGATCGATACATCTTATGGAATGGTGGATGCTAGAATTGATACCCAATTTGACACCCTTAAAAAAGCATTGCAGGGAGTTTTACCATGAGTGTTTTTAAAGTTGGTAAATACTTAAATGCTATTAATTGTACTGAGTCAATGAAGGTATCAGGGAAAATCACCCAAATTGTTGGGTTAGTTATTGAGTCTCAGGGACCAAGTGTCAATTTAGGCGACTTGTGCTATATTTGTCCTCGTAATGAGGGAGGAGCCATTGCTGCTGAGGTGGTAGGATTCCGTCAAAATAGAGTCCTGTTAATGCCAATCGGAGAAATGCAAGGTATTGGCCCTGGCTGTGAAGTGTTTTCTGCTCATCAGACTTTAACGGTAAATGTGGGCGATCATCTTCTGGGACGAGTTTTGGATGGCTTAGGCAATCCAATGGATGATAAGGGACCGTTATCAGTAAATACTATGTATCCTTTACATAACGCTCCTCCTCCTCCATTATCTCGTCGACGTATTGAGGAAAAGCTTTCAGTTGGCGTAAGGGCGATTGATAGTTTAATAACTCTTGGACGTGGACAACGTGTAGGGATTATGGCTGGTAGTGGTGTTGGTAAAAGTACTCTACTTGGCATGATTGCCCGTAATACAGAGGCAGATGTAAATGTAATTGCTTTGGTTGGTGAACGGGGCCGTGAGGTCCGTGAATTCATTGAACGTGATTTAGGGGAAGAAGGTTTGAAAAGATCTGTAGTTGTGGTAGCAACATCAGATCAACCAGCACTAGTACGTATCAAAGGAGCAATGACGGCTACCGCTATAGCTGAATATTTTAGAGATCAAGGGCTAAATGTTGTATTGATGATGGATTCTGTAACACGCTTTGCTATGGCACAACGAGAAGTTGGCCTAACTATTGGTGAACCACCAGCTACTCGTGGTTATACTCCTTCAGTATTTGCTATGTTACCTAAATTGCTAGAGCGTTCCGGTACTGGAGATAAGGGTTCCATTACTGGTATATACACGGTATTGGTAGATGGTGATGATATGAATGAACCGATAGCTGATGCAGTACGCAGTATTTTAGACGGCCACATTGTTCTATCTCGTAACATTGCTACGCAAAATCATTATCCGGCGATTGATGTGCTTGCAAGTGTGAGCCGGGTTATGATAGACATTGTTGAGAAGGGACATTATACAGCAGCACAAAAATTGCGTTCTATTATGGCCACTTATCGTGAAGCGGAGGATCTGATTAATATTGGTGCTTACGCAACAGGGAGTAACGTAAATATTGATCAATCCATAGCAAAGATTGACGCCATTAAAACCTTTTTGCAGCAAGATGTAAATGAACACATGTCTGCCGATGAAACGATTGCAAAGTTACTGTCTTTGATTTCCTGATTTTAACTTTAAGGTGTGAAACTAAATGCAATCTTTTACATTCCGTTTAGAAACTTTGCTTAAATTTAGAAAAATGCAAAAGGAACAAGTACAAATTGCATTTTGGCAGGCTACGAATCAATTTCAAATAGAAAAACAAAAATTGGGAGAATTAGAAAGTAAGTTATCGCAAAATATAGAGCAATTACGAAACTACCAGCAAGATGCACTAACGATTGAAACGTTAAGGGCATACCAGTATTATTTTGAAAAGATTAAATATGAAATTACGAAGCAAAAGGAACGTGTACTAGCTTTCGATGAAAAACGAAAAGAATGTTTACGTAACCTAGAAGAAGCGGTAAAAAATCATAAGCTTGTAGAAAAATTTCGTGAAAAAAAGTTGCAGCATTATCAGGATGAGATGATAAAGGAAGAGCAAAAAATGTTAGATGAAATCGGTCTGCAACTTTATGTACGAGAAAACTAAGGTGATTGTATGGATGGTATAAATAAAGTATTACAACGTATAGACGCCATAGAGCAAAGGTTTAATTATTCTCCAGTTCCTGCAATGAATTTTTCTAAGGTTTTAGCTGGGGTAGAAAAGAGTAATGCTACAGGGGAAAAGACCTTTGCATCAGACGATATTGGCAAAATGATTCAATTTACAGCTAAAAAGTATGGAGTAGATCCTAAACTTGCCATGGCAGTTGCAAAAGTAGAGTCTAACTTGTCACCCGATGTTGTTTCCTCGGCTGGCGCAGTAGGGGTTATGCAACTGATGCCTGAGACAGCGCAAGGATTAGGCGTTCATAATATTAAAGATCCACGTGAGAATATTGATGGTGGCGTACGTTATTTAAAACAACTAATTTCCACTTTTGATGGCGATGTCACGAAAGCGGTTGCTGCCTACAATGCTGGGCCTCAGGCTGTAAAAAATTATAATGGTATTCCTCCGTATTCGGAAACGAAGGCATATGTAGCCAAAGTAATGGAATTGTCTAAGTAAAAATAGGTTCTGTAGGCTTAATAGATACGCAGCCTTCAAAGGTAGGTGGAAAATATGGCAGAAAAAGTGAAGATTGATAATAAAATAAAAAAAACGGATAGTAAACTTGAAAAACCTAAAAAAAGAGCGGGTCTGATTTTTAAAATGCTACTTATTGGGGTTGTTTTGCTAATCGTTGCTGGTGCTGGTTTTGCATTGGGAATCTATTTAAAGATATTTGATATAGAAGGACTAACAAAAAGTTTGAAACTAAATGAATATCCAGTTATTGGTCAGTATTTTCCTCAGCCCAAGACTAATTTTGAACCTGTTGAATTAGAGCAGGAGAATCCTGAGTTAGCACTAACACCTGCTAGTCCCCAAGTTGTTCCACCAGTGGTGATGCCGGACGTTTCTAGTGTGAAAGGGAAAGTAGATGATACCGAATTGCAAAAACAAGCTAAAATAAAGCAACAAGAAGAAGCCAAACGCATTTCTAAGTTAGCTAGGTTGTATGGTGGCATGAAACCTGATGAAGCAGTAGGTATTTTGAATAAGCTAGATGATAATACGGTATTGGACATTTTGAGTAAAATGGAAGATGAACAAGTCTCAAAAATTATGGCATTACTTGATCCTAGTAGGGCAGCAAATTTAACACAAGCCATGCTTAGAGGCAAAAACATAAATTAGCCTTTAAACATAAAGGGAATTTAGTGAAGGGAGGTGAAAAAATGGCTACAATGGTAAATGTGATTCCGGTAGAAACAAAAGCACAGGTTGCGCCGAAAGCTGGAAGTCAAAGAAGTAGTACTGACAATGGTAAGTCAGCATTAGGGTTTGCTAAAGCATTAGACATTCAGACGGAAAAAGCAACAAAAGCTGATACAAACGAAGCGAATAGTTCTACCGCTGCTCCGTTAATGTTAGGACTTATGGGGATGGCTTTGCCGGCTACTATAAATGTAATAGCAACTCAAAGCGATGATGTGTTAGATAATGGGATAACGCAAATAGTGGACGCTAAAGATCAGCTGTCAGAGATGGGGATTGCAAGTCAGAAAATGACTCAAAATGAATTGACAAATTTGATGCAAAAAATGACGACTGTAAATGAACCTGTTGAGAGTAATAATCTTGGATCGCAACAAGCTAAATTGCAAGAGTTATTGAATGAAGTACAGTCAGTAGAACAAGTGCAATCAACAGGGCAAGTACAATTAACTGTTAATTCTACGAAAAGTATAGACTTGACAGCGAATCAAGCATTACTTTCGGCAGTTGCCTCTACGGAAAGTAGTAATGGGGTAGGCAATAATAATGTTTCCCAATCTAAGAATAAAAGTATTAATCTAAATGATATTGGTGCGGGGAAATTCATAAAATCAAACACATCAAGTGCGCCTCAGACAATAGTAACATCTGTAGTTCCTGAAGTGGTTGATACTGATCTAAACACTGTGAACGCTCCTCAAATAGCAAACGCTCCAGAAGAAGTCACGACGACAAGTGATAGCAAATTGAATTCTTTACTTTTAGACGGTAAGGAACAGTTAAGTGCCGAGGACAGCTTATCTACTAAAGCGGCAGATAAGACAGAAACTTTTGTAAATGTTTTGAATCAGCAAACGGTTAAAAATGAAACAGTAGTTGTAGCGCCTGAGGTAAAGCAAGTAGTACAGCAACCAGTGAAAGACCCTTATAATATTTCTTCACAAATTGTTGAACAGGCACGCCTAGTAACAGGTTCGAAAAATTCAGAAATGATTATTCAGCTTAAGCCAGAACATTTGGGAGAATTAACTTTCAAAGTAACCGTTGAAAGTGGCGTAGTTAGTGCGAGTTTCCATTCTAATAATAGCGAAGTTCGTAACATGATTGAAGCATCGCTTCCACAACTGAAACAAGATCTATCGAATCAAGGGTTAAAAATCGAGAATGTTGGTGTATATGCAGGTTTAGGAGATTTCTTTTCTAATGAACAGCGGGAAAGCCAACAATACCCGGAAGTGAAAGTACATAATAAGAAAATTGAGGAAGATTTTATTGATGCACTAGAGTCTACTAGTGTAAGCGAATCGACTTCAGAAGTATCCGGTGTAGATTATCGCATATAAAAAGGAGATGGTTTTATGTCTAATGCAGTTAGTAGTGCAACAAATACTAATACTAATGGCAATACAGCTACAGCGACTAAATCAAATAGTTCTTTAGGGAAAGATGATTTTTTGAATTTACTTGTTAAACAACTTCAGTATCAAAATCCATTAGACCCTATGGATAATACAGCATTTGTTGCACAAATGGCTCAATTTTCTAGCTTGGAACAAATGCAAAATCTAAATACTACTATGACTAATATGCAGGCTAGTAATATGATTGGTAATACTATAAATTTCAAAAATGATAGTGGTAATGTTATTTCAGGGGTCGTGGCGGGAACAAGTACTGCTTCTGGAGTTACTAGTTTGGTTGTTGGGGTAGATGCGGTGCAGTATCCAAAATATCTTCCAACTACAACAGGCGACTTAGTAAATTGTGCAGTTAGCTGGACTGATAGTAGTAAAGTGTCCCATTCCGGTGTAATTACGAGCGCAACCGTTGATAGTAGTGGAGCAGTAAAAGTTACAGCAACGGAAACAGATTCAAGTGGAAAGACTACAACAAGTACTTTTGCATCAACAAAAATCACTAGACTGATAGTTCCAACTAAAGTAGATGTGAGTAAAGTAACTGATACTACAAAATAGTGTTGCGTTATCAGGAGGTTAGAAGATATGGCTGAAAATAGTATATATCAATTGCAACAATCTATGGCTCCTGTAACTAAGATTACTGGTAATCCAGCATATAACACTAATTATAACCAAGGTAAAAATAGTACTACATCTTTTAATCAACTTTTAACGCAAGAGATAGCAGGTGTAAAATTTTCTCAGCATGCTCAGCAACGATTGCAAAGTAGGAGTATTAAGCTAGGGCAGGCCGAGTTAGTTAAATTGAATGATGCAGTAGAAAAAGCTGCACAAAAAGGTGCGAATGAATCTTTGGTATTCATGAGTAATAGTAATCTAGCTTTAGTAGTTAGTGTGAAAAATAAAACAGTGATTACGGTTATGGATGGTGCAAATAGTAAAGAGAATGTTTTTACGAATATTGATAGTGCGGTAATTGTGTAAGGCTGGACCTCTAGTGGAGAGCCTTTGGCTGTTGAATGATGGATACAGTCAAAAATAAATAAAAGTGAGGTTGATTTATTATGATGCGTTCCTTGTACGCTGCTGTTTCTGGGTTGAAAAATAACCAAACTTATATGGACGTTATTGGTAATAACATTTCAAATGTTAATACAACAGGCTATAAAACTTCTAATGTTACTTTTCAAGATATGCTAAGTCAAACACTAAAAGGTGCCTCCAGTCCTTCAGGCAATAAGGGAGGAACTAACCCAATGCAGGTTGGTCTTGGGGGAAGTGTAGCTAGTATTAGTACGAATTTTACAGATGGAAGTACACAATCGACAGGTATTGCAACAAATTTAGCAATTTCCGGAGATGGGTTTTTTGTTGTAGGTACGCCTACAAATCAAATGTATACTCGTAGTGGCGATTTTTCTCCTGATAAACAAGGTAATTTCGTTAATAGTGCAGGTTATAGTGTACTAGGTTGGCAAGCTAATGCCTCTGGTGTTGTTGACACTACGCAGCCAATTTCAGCACTGAAAATTCCAGTGGGTTCTACTATGGCTGCCAAAGTATCGACTGCAATTACACTGAGTGGTAATTTAAATGCTGGTGCTACTGCTTTAGATTCAGCCACAGTAAAAAGTAATGCTGATACAGCTGTAACGGATACTACTACATTACAAACAAAGGTAGCAGCTGTGGTAACAGCTTATGGACCACTTACAGCGGCTACAAAAAGTCTTGTAGATACAGCAAAAACAGATGCAGATAATGCTGTAGCAAAGGCTCTATTAGCTCAAACTGCCGCAGCTAACTTAGTTGCAGGCACAGGTACAGCTGCAGCTGCCTTAGCCGCAGCGAACGCCGCAGCGACGGCAGCGAATACTGCTGCAACTTCGGCTTCAGCGGCAAGTAGCGCAATAGCGGCAGATGCAGGAGTTACAGCAGCAATTACTACGGCTGCGTCAGCCATGACCGCCGCAGCCCCGGTAGCTACCACAGCTACCAGTGCAACTGTGACTTCAGCAACTGCAGCATCTACTAATGATTCGGTTCAGCCAGTTTCTTTGGATCTATATGATACACAAGGAAATAAATATACCTTAACAGGTACGATCACGAAAACAGGAAGTAATACGTGGAGATTTACACCAGCTTCAACAATCATTGGCGGTGCAGATGGAAAAACTACAGTTGCTACTGTTACTGGGGGACCATCTACGATTAAATTTAATGCAGATGGCACATTTAATACTAGCACAGTCTTTAATTCTCTAACAATTGATCCAGCTGGAGGTCCGTATGCAGGTGCAGGTGCTTTTACAGTTCAACCTAGTGGTTCGGCATTGACGCAAAATGGTAGTGATTCAACGGCTAAAATAGCTGATACAGATGGATATGCTGCAGGTACTTTAAATGGTCAATCAATTGGTACTGATGGATCAATTATTGGCAGTTTTACGAATGGAAAAACGCAGGTTATTGGTCAAGTTGCTTTAGCTGTATTTAATAATCCGGATGGCTTGATTTCCTCAGGTGGTAGTTTGTATTCTAAATCTACTAATTCGGGAGAACCTCAGATTGGTACGGCTGGTACTGGTGGCCGTGGCACATTTACTCCTGGTAGTTTGGAGATGTCTAATGTTGATTTGGCCCAACAATTTACAAATATGATTGTTGCGCAACGTGCCTTCCAGGCTAACTCTAAAATTATTACAACTGATGATAGCATGCTGGAAGAGCTTGTGAACCTAAAACGATAATAGTGTAGGGGGATTATATCCCCCTTATCTTATAAATTGTTAAGTTATGGAGGGTGTTTTATGATAAAAGTTACGCGTCTTAAATCACAAGAAGAATTTGTATTAAATGCCGAATTAATTGAAACCATTGAAGAGACTCCTGATACGGTTATTACTCTTACCGGTGGTAGGAAATTAATTGTAGAAGAATCCATGGATGAGGTAGTACGTAAAGTTATGGATTACCGCCGGGCTATCTTGGGTAAGTTTAGATAAATTAAGCACATTAGAAAAAACTAAAAGAGAAAATTATATGATAAATAGAAATTTTTCTTGTTATCTTATCATTTTGAATAAAGTTATCTTGTAAGATGCCTTAGTTCTTAGATGCATAAAGAATAAGACATTATTGAAAATGGCGATTTACAGTGGTGCGTTTAGATGAAATTGGAGGTGTAGCAGTGGCTGATGGTGAAAAGAAGTTTTCTATGATGATGATTGTAGGAATGATTGTAGTTGGTTTATTGTTGGCAGGGGGGATTTCCTATTTTATTGCTACTAAAATTGTCTCGGACAGAACGGTAGATAAAAAATCTTCTCAACGAGATCCAGGTGTTTTTGTTAAATTGGGTGATGCAAAAGATGGATTAATTATTAATATTGGCGGAGCGAATAGTGGACGTTATCTAAAAATTGGGCTTATTGTCGAATTAAAGCCTGATAAAAAGAGTGCGGCGGCTACAGGAAAAGGTACTTCTCCTGAGGAAGTAAAGTTAGCTGATACAGCAGTATATGTATTGCGTTCACAAAAAATTGAGGACTTTGATCCTTTAAAGCAAGAACAATTAAAAGAACTTCTAAAAAATGAAATTAATAAAGCGTTTGGTGACGATAGAGTCTATGACGTATATATTACTAATTTTGTTTTGCAGTAGATTTAAAAATTATGTCGTATTATAATAAGTAATAGATTAGCTGGGAAAGGAGGGGGAATATTGGCAGGATCAGATGTATTATCACAATCTGAAATTGATGATCTATTGTCTGCCTTATCTACGGGGGTAGTGTCTGCTGAAGAAATTAAGGATGAGCAAAAGCAACGGAAAATTAAAGCTTATGATTTTAAGAGACCTGATAAATTCTCTAAGGATCAAATTCGCACATTGTATATGTTACATGAAAACTTTGCTCGCCTTATGAACACTTACCTTTCTGCACATCTTCGGACAATTGTACATATTGATGTGGCTTCTGTTGATCAATTGACGTATGAAGAGTTTATTCGTTCATTGCCAAATCCAAGTGTAATTGGTGTATTTCAAATGCGTCCGCTTAAAGGAAATGCAATTTTAGAATTTAATCCTAATGTCATTTTTTCGATTATTGATCGGCTATTTGGCGGACCTGGCTTACCACCAACGAAAACACGTTCTTTAACGGATATTGAAGAAGCTATTGTTAAACGGGTTATTAATAAAACCTTAGAATGTTTTCAAGAAGCTTGGAAACAAGTTGTTGCAATAGAACCTAAGCTAGAAGTAATGGAATCAAATCCTCAGTTCACTCAGATTGTACCGCCTAATGATATGGTTGTTATTATTACCTTACACATTAAAATTGGTCAAGCTGAGGGATTAGTTAATATTTGTATCCCTTATTTAGTTCTTGAGCCAATTATGTCCAAATTAACAACGACTTATTGGGTTGCGTCCTCGGTTGCAAAACAGGCATTACCAGAGCATATTAATGCTATACAACGTAAACTAGAGAAAGCTTTTATCCCTCTATTTGTTGAGTTGGGTAAAACTACCATAACCGTACAGGAATTGTTAGGTTTAACGGTGAATGACGTCCTACAATTAAATAGCAAAGTTGAAAATGATTTAGATGTTATGGTAGGTCAAAATAAAAAATTCAGAGGGAAACCAGGGATTTCTGGGCACAAAGTTGCATTACAAGTTACAAAAGTGATTTCTGAAGGAGATGAAAATAATGAGTGAAGGCTTTCTTTCCCAAGATGAGATTGATGCTTTGCTGAAGGGCAGCGAGGCGACTTCATCCTCTCCAGCCCCTGATTTATCGGATATAGAAAAAGATGCTCTTGGTGAAATTGGTAATATTTCTATGGGCAGTGCAGCAACTACATTATCAGTGCTGCTTGGCCGACGAGTATCAATTACTACGCCACGTGTATCTGTATCTAATTTAGAAGATATAAAGGGCCAGTATCCTCTTCCTTATTTGGTTATTGAGGTTGGATATACGCATGGTATTCTCGGAACAAATGTGCTAGCGATAAGAGAACAGGATGCATTAATCATTGCAGATTTGATGATGGGTGGGGATGGAACAAATCCACCGACTGAATTAAATGAGCTATATATGAGCGCGGTGAGTGAGGCTATGAACCAGATGATGGGAGGGGTTGCTACCTCCATGTCAACTATGTTCCGTAAAAAAATAGATATTTCACCACCTAGTGTTAACTTAATTGATTTTGCTGTTGCTTCTAGTATTACAAATGCTGTTGGGACGAATGACGATATTGTTCGTGTTGCTTTCCGTATGGAAGTAGAAGATTTAATTGATAGTGAAATTATGCAAATCTTACCGATTGATGTAGCTAAAGAAATGGTCGATAGCTTAATGAATGCTGTAGAACCAGTCAATGCGCCACCTGCTGTTCAAGCGCCTAAAGTAGCAGCTTCATCACCACAAACACCAAAAGTGCAGCAACAAGTTGCTATGCCAGTGCAACAGCAACAACCTATTCAGCATGTAAATGTACAACCAGTACAGTTTGCACCGTTGATGCCGGGAGCTATGCCAAGCACTGACACAAATATTGATCTTATAATGGATGTTCCTTTACAGGTTACTGTGGAGTTAGGGCGAACCCGTAAATTGATTCGCGATATTTTAGAATTGGCACCAGGTTCAGTTGTTGAACTAGATAAATTAGCTGGAGAACCTGTCGATATATTAGTAAATGGAAAATTGATTGCCAAAGGTGAAGTTGTAGTTATTGATGAAAACTTTGGTGTTCGAATTACTGACATTATTAGTCCGCTAGAACGTACCTATAATTTGCAGTAAATTATCTTTCTATTAATGATTGATTAATAAACGTTATATAAGTAATTAGGGGGAGATATAGAAATGGCAACAAAAGTTTTAATTGTTGATGATGCGGCGTTCATGCGCATGATGGTAAAGGATATTTTAAGTAAAAATGGCTATGAAATAGTTGGTGAGGCGGAAAATGGTCTTAAGGCCGTTGAAAAGTTTCAAGAATTAAAACCTGATCTTACTACGATGGATATTACTATGCCTGAAATGGATGGTATTACTGCCGTAAAAGAAATTAAAAAACTTGATCCTAGTGCAAAAGTCATCATGTGCAGTGCAATGGGACAACAAGCAATGGTTGTTGAAGCCATTCAAGCTGGTGCTCGTGATTTTATTGTAAAACCTTTTCAACCTGATAGAGTATTGGAAGCTGTTCGTAAAGCAGTTGGTTAATAATGAATAATAAGAGATACCTAGGAATGTTTATATTAGTATTGTTAATACTCTTCTCCGGAGTATTAACAATTGACCCAGTTTATGCTGCAGAAGCTGGTGGCGAATACTTGCAATATCAAGAACCAAAGTCCACTGCCTCTGTATCTTGGTTTTCTACCATTTCCTATATTTTTTCTCTATTACTGACTTTTGCACTTGTTATTGGGCTTGCCTATTTTGCCTCCCGTTTTTTAGGAAAAAAGTTGGGAGGTTTATCGGCAATTGGCAGCAATAAAATAGTTAGTACCTTGTCTTTAGGAGCTAACCGAGCAGTGTACATCGTTGAAATTGCAGGTAAGTTTTTGATTTTAGGAGTTACAGATCAGAATATTAGTGTTTTACAAGAAATAACAGATGTTGAGGAAATTGAAAAATTGAAAGTAGAACAGCTTTCTGTGCCTAAAGAGCAGTTTGAGGGGGTTTTTCAAAGGCAACTCGCTTCTCTACAACGACTTTCCCAAACATTTCCTACTACTTTTGGCGCGTTTACGCAAAATGAACAAAAACAGGAAAGCGAGAAGAGGTAAGGTAAGTGTCTAAATATCGAAACATATTTTTTAGTGTGATTGCTTTCACCGTCTTATTTGTTACTCCGTCACTAGCTAGTTCTGCTCCATTAGTTCCAGTTCCAAATCTAAATATTGGGGTAGAGGCTGCTACTGATCCCAAGGATGTAGCACTTAGTTTGCAAATTCTACTTACTATGACCGTGTTAACCTTAGCGCCATCAATTTTAATAATGATGACATCTTTTACAAGGATTATTGTCGTATTATCTTTTTTGCGTAGTGCTCTTGCCACACAGCAGATGCCACCAAATCAGGTTTTGGTAGGTTTAGCGTTATTCTTAACTTTCTTTACAATGTCGCCGTATCTTGATCAGGCTAATCAGAATGGCCTTCAACCTTATTTGGCGGGTACTGTTTCTCAGGAGACGGCTATGACAGAAGTATTAAAGCCGATGCGTCAGTTTATGTTTAAACAGACGCGAGAAAATGACTTGGCCTTATTTGTTAATTTGACAGAAGGTCCCCGTCCTAATTCCCCAGAGGATGTACCAACTACTACGTTGATACCCTCTTTTATTATTAGTGAACTGAAAACTGCTTTTCAAATCGGTTTTTTAATTTACATTCCCTTTATTGTCGTGGATATGGTGGTGGCAAGTACTTTAATGTCAATGGGTATGATGATGGTGCCACCCGTAATGATTTCACTACCTTTTAAATTATTATTATTTATATTAGTGGATGGTTGGCACTTGATTGTTCTCTCATTGATTCATAGTTTCCACTAAAGGAGGGTTTTATGTCAGGTGATATGGCAGTCCAAATTAGTCGTGATGCTTTGTCAATGGTGATGCTTATCGCAGCACCCATGTTAGGGCTTGGCCTATTAGTTGGTGTTTTGGTTAGTATTTTTCAAGCTACGACACAGATCCAAGAACAAACACTAGCTTTTATTCCTAAAATAATTGCCATCTTTGTTGCAATATTGGTATTTGGTCCATGGATGTTAAGTTTGATGGTTGATTATACACGTGAAATTTTCACTAATTTACCAAATATGGTCCGTTGATGTAAGGAGTAATTTTTGTGGATTTTTTTGCGTTAATGCAAAATCAAATAGGCTTTTTCCTACTAATATTTATTCGTATTACTGGCATATTTATGTTGACTCCTATTTTCGGTAGTAAGAACATTAATAAGTATATTAAAGTAGGCCTAGCGCTAATTATTACATATATATTATTTCCGCTGGCGTTTCAAAGTGGGGTAGTAATACCAGAACATTTTCTTCCATATCTTTTCGTTGTTATGGGAGAGCTTGTTATTGGTTTGATTATAGGATTTGTAAGTTCTCTAGTCTTTTCTTCCATTCAAATGGCAGGTCAATTACTTGATATGCAGATAGGCTTTGGTGTTATTAATATATTTGATCCACAATCAGGTACTCAGGTTCCGCTGATTGGTAATTTTAAATATATCTTAGCATTGCTAGTGTTCTTAGCTACGAATGGTCATCATGTTTTGTTGTCTGCCTTGTTTTCTAGCTTTAAATTAGTACCTGTAACTGGATTTACAGTTCAGGCAGCATTATCTGACTTTATTATTAATATGGTTAGTGGAACTTTTGTTATTGCACTAAAGATTAGTATGCCAATCCTTATCACGATAATAATTACAGATATAGCTTTAGGAATATTAGCTCGAACAATGCCACAAATGAATATTTTTGTTGTGGGTGTGCCGGGAAAAATTCTTATTGGTCTTTTTGTATTATCTTTAGCATTGCCTTTTTATATAATTTTTTTGGAGATGGCGTTTAATGGAATGTATAAAGATATTTTCCGACTCTTGGCACTCTTGGGATAAAGTGAATCTATGTTATTCTTATAGTAAATTAGATTTTGACTTACAGTTATTTGCTGGGGAAAAAACAGAAGAGGGTACTGCAAAACGCAAGGGAGAAGCCAGGGAAAAGGGACAAGTTGCTAAAAGCACGGAAGTGAATTCCGTATTTGTTATTTTAGCAGCTTTCTTTACACTTAAAATTATTGGTTCTTATATTTACGATGAATTAATCGGTTATATGCAATTGGTTTTTACTAATTTAGTTTTACCAGACATTACAATAAATTCTCTGCAAGAGATTTTTTTTGGTTTTGGTGTTGTGTTTTTAAAAACTGCCCTACCAATGATGTGTGTTATTTTGCTAATATCTTTGACAATTAATTTTATTCAGGTTGGTTTTATCTTTTCATTAGAACCTCTTATGCCTAGTTTTAGTAAAATAAATCCGATTGCAGGGTTTGGACGTTTATTTTCTAAACGATCCATAGTGGAACTGGCAAAATCAATATTGAAAATAGTTATTATTGGTTATTTTATTTATCGCTTTATGATCAAACAAACACTACAGATTCCTGCTTTAGTGGGTGCAGAATTAATTGATTCTTTGCACTTAACGGCGTCACTTATTTTGGACTTGGTTTTTCAAATTAGTGCTGTAATGATGGTGTTGGCCGCTTTCGATTATTTTTATCAGTGGTGGGAACACAAACAAAGTCTGATGATGAGTAAAGATGATATTAAGCAAGAATTTAAACAAATGGAAGGTGACCCACAAATAAAGGGGAAAATCAAACAGCGTCAGAGGGCTATGTCTATGCAACGTATGATGCAAGAGGTCCCGAAGGCTGATGTAATTGTGACAAATCCAACTCACTTTGCTGTTGCCTTAAAATATGATAAAGAGATGTTGGCCCCCGTCATTGTAGCAAAGGGGCAAGATCTAATAGCGCAAAAAATTAAGGAAATTGCCAAAGAAAATAGTGTTGTTATTGTTGAAAATAAAATATTAGCTCGAGCCTTATATGCTGCTGTTGAGATTAATCAACCAGTGCCACCAGAATTATACCAGGCCGTAGCAGAAGTATTAGCATATGTTTATAAATTAAAAAAACGTTTTTCTTAATTTGAAGGAGCGAATAAAGTGGCTACACAAACAGCGCCGTTCTCAGGTTTTTCTAAAATAACAAAATATAGTGATATTGTAGTTGGTCTTGCAATTATTATGATTGTTGTCATGATGATAATTCCATTGCCATCTGTTTTACTGGATTTATTGTTAACATTAAATATTACCCTAGCTCTTATTATTATAATGATAGCTGTTTATAATGTTGAGCCATTGCAGTTTTCAATCTTTCCTTCCTTATTGTTAATTACCACCTTATTTCGACTAGCACTAAATGTGTCGTCGACGCGACTTATCTTACTTGATGGGTATGCAGGTGAGGTCATTATGGCCTTTGGTAATTTCGTAGTTGGTGGTAATGCTATTATTGGTTTTATTATGTTTGTTATTTTGATTATTATACAGTTTATGGTTATTACCAAAGGTTCTGAGCGTGTCGCGGAAGTTGCTGCTAGGTTTACTTTGGATGCTATGCCAGGTAAACAAATGAGTATTGATGCTGATTTGAATTCTGGAGCGATTACAGATGCTGAAGCACGTCATCGCCGCGTTAAGATTCAGCGAGAAGCTGATTTTTATGGAGCGATGGACGGAGCGAGTAAGTTTGTAAAAGGGGATGCGATAGCAGCAATTATTATTATTGTTATCAATATTGTTGGTGGTTTTATTATTGGCATGGTTCAGCGGAATTTAGGTGTAGTGCAAGCATTGCAAAGCTACACCTTATTGACTGTGGGAGAAGGCTTAGTAAATCAGATACCAGCATTATTAATCTCTACCGCAACAGGTATTGTGGTTACGAGAGCTGCATCAGATTCAAATTTGGGTCATGATCTTGTAGCACAGATTTTTACAACTCCAAGAGTATTTTTCATTGTATCCGGCGTATTGGCAATGTTATCTTTTGTTCCTGGCTTGCCAATTATTCCTTTTTTATCTCTTGCTCTTATTGCTTTTGCAATTGGCTTTGTGTTAAGACGAAGCATGCAGCATGAGGTGCAGTCAGAGATAAATAATTTGGAGGAAAAGGAAAACCAAGAGGTACGTAATCCAGAAAATATAGTATCATTACTACAAATTGATACTATGGAGCTTGAAATTGGTTATAGTCTCATACCTATGGTAGACATTTCTCAAGGCGGGGATTTGCTTGATCGCGTAGTTATGATCCGTCGCCAATGTGCTTTAGAATTAGGGCTGATTGTTCCTACTATCCGGATTCGGGATAATATTCAATTGAAACCTAATATCTATGTAATAAAATTAAAAGGAATAGAGATTGCTAAGGGCGAATTATTACTTGATCATTACTTGGCTATGAACTCAGGCACCGTCTTTGAGGAAGTTAGCGGCATTGAAACGGTAGAACCCGCTTTTGGTTTACCTGCATTATGGATTCAAGAGGCAAATCGAGAACAAGCGGAACTGGCAGGGTATACTGTGGTAGATCCTGTATCAGTATTGGCGACTCACCTTACAGAAGTTGTTAAGAGTCATGCATTTGAAATTTTGGGACGTCAAGAAGTTCAAACCTTAGTTGAATCCGTGAAGCAAAATAATGCAACTGTAGTAGAAGAATTAACACCGAACTTGTTATCAATTGGTGATATTCAAAAAGTATTAGCTAAATTATTACGTGAGCGGATCTCCATACGAGATATGGTGACAATTTTTGAAACCCTGGCGGACTATGCTCAGTTGACAAAGGATACAGATATTTTAACCGAATATGTTCGTCATGCATTAGCTAGACAAATTTCAAGGCAATATGCACAAAATAATGTTTTGACCTGCTTAACTGTTGATCCACAGTTGGAAAACCTGATTGCAGGCGCAGTTCAACGTAATGAAAATGGTTCCTATGTAGCTCTTGAACCAACTGTCCTACAGACAATTATATCTTGCTTGTCTAAAGAGTTACCTAGAATTACAAATATTGGTTATCAACCAATTATTCTTACAAGTCCTGCTGTTAGAACTTATTTCTATAAATTAGTGGAGCGTAGCATACCTAATTTAATTGTTTTATCTTATGCAGAAATGGAATCCAATGTTGAAGTGCAATCGTTAGGGATGGTGAAAATATAATTGAAAGTTAGAGTGTTTACTGCTGATTCTATACAGGAAGCTATGGCGCAAGTCAAGGGTGTTTTAGGCCGTGATGCAATTATATTACATACAAGAAAGATTCGTAGAGGTGGCATTTTTGGCTACTTTTTAAAAGAGAAAGTAGAAGTCACTGCAGCGATTGAGACACCAATAGCGCCACCAGTGTCAGCACCCTCGGTACAAAAAATAGAACCTAATAGTAAAGAAACATCTAAGGATGTCGCAGTACAATTTGAGCTTGCTAGCATGCGTAACTTATTAGAGAAGGTTTTACATAAGATTCCAAAGGATGGTAAGAGTTCTCCAGCACTTGAACTATTAATTAATAACGATATTGATATTAATGTCGCTGAGAAAATATTGCAGGAATTACCGGTTGATTCATCTAAATTTGATACTGCGAGTTTTGAACTTCGTAAGATGATAATTGCACAAATTCAGACCTGTTTGGAATGTGTTTCCGGGATTGAAATCCCTAAAGAGGGTAGGAAAATAGTTGCGTTTATTGGACCAACTGGGGTTGGCAAAACAACAACGATTGCAAAATTGGCTGCCAAATTTGCAATTCAAGACGGATATCAAGTTGCTCTAGTGACAGCAGATACCTATCGTATATCCGCTGTTGAGCAATTAAAGACGTACTCTGATATTATGGGGATGCCAATCCATATTGTATATGATGGAGATGAATTAAAAAAAGTCTTGAATTCTAATAAGGATAAGCAACTAATATTAATTGATACGGCTGGTCGTAGCCCTCATAATAGTGATCAGATAGAAGAATTACAGAGTCTTCTGCAAATAGATGAAACGATTGAAAAGTATTTGGTATTGAGTGCTACTACAAAGTACAAAGATGCTTTAGATATTGTGAAAAAGTTCTCTGTCTGTTCACCGGATAAAGTTATTTTTACTAAAATTGATGAGACTCGAAATATCGGTACAATAATTAATCTTTTGCATCAGTTTCCATTATCTTTATCTTATGTTACTAATGGTCAAAATGTGCCTGATGATATAGAATTAGTCGATTTTAGTAAATTAACACCGTTAATTTTGAGGGATTAGCATGTGGGATCAAGCAGAAAAATTACGAAAGATGGTACAAAGTGTTCCTCTTAAACCTAGTAGTTCTGTGATTAAGGCAAATCATACGAATACCCGCGTAATTACTGTTACAAGTGGTAAGGGGGGGGTTGGCAAAACTAATTTCACAGTGAATTTAGCGCTAGCGTTAGCTAAACTAGGTCAGAGAGTTGTAATTTTAGATGCAGACCTAGGCATGGGTAATGTAGATGTTATATTAGGTTGCTCAACCCCTTATAATCTTTTGCATTTATTAGAAGGCGGATTTTCTTTAATTGATATTATAGCGGACGGTCCCCTTGGTATAAAATTCTTGTCAGGGGGCTCTGGAATTTATAATTTAGCCAACTTAAATGATTCGCAGCTAAACCGAATTGTGAATCAGATTACTTTATTAGATGATATAGCGGATATTATTTTGATTGATACAGGAGCAGGCATAAATAAGAGTGTAATGAATTTTGTGGTAGCTGCTGATGAGGTTATTATAATTACAACACCAGAACCAACTGCAATTACGGATGCCTATGCCATGATGAAAACTTATGCTAATCACTCTAGTGATGCTGTGTTGAAATTGGTCATTAACCGTGTATTGGAGCCAAATGAGGGTAACATTACTGCAGATAAATTAATAAAGGTTTCTCTAAAGTTTCTTGGATTATCAATCAATAGTCTGGGTTTTGTCTGTGAAGATCTTAATTTAGTTAGGGCTGTAAAAAAGCAAACGCCTTTATTATTGGCATTTCCTAATTCTTCATCAGCACGTTGTATTGATGAAATTGCTAATCGTCTGTTATATGGAACTACTATAAAAAAAACAGATGGAATTAAAGGATTTTTTAGTAAATTAGTAGGACTAATGCGATAAAAACATTCCAGTAAGGAGGAAAAGGGGATTAGCTTGGAAAATATTTTAAAGATAAATCAACGTTTAGAAATTATGTTATCGAAAAATGTCAATTCTCCCAAGTTTACAAGTCGTGTTGAAGAAATAACCTCTAATCAAGTGATGATTGCCATGCCAATGCAGAAGGGACATCCTATTTTGCTTGATGCTGGAAGAGGATTTTATGGAAAACTGTTTGATGAAACTGGAGTTTATGTTTTTAAAAGTAAATTTTTGACTAAGAGAATGAGCCCTTTGCCGGTATGGATTATTACTCCTCCTTATGATATAGAAAAAACGCAGCAACGTTCTTTTGTTCGTTTTGATGTTGCACAGCCACTTTTAATTGAGTATGCATTGGAGAATGATCAGGAGAAATTGATTTCTCTTAATGTCGTTACTAAGGATCTTAGCGGTGGTGGACTGCAGGCTGTATGTGAGAAAGAAATTAAAATTGGAACGAAAGTAAATATGATAATCACTTTACCTGAACAAAATGAAATTCAGGTTGAAGGTGAAGTGATTAGAATCCATAAGCCTCAAATTGATCGGCCATTATTTTGGACGAGTATAAAATTTATTGGTGCTCGCGACGGTGTAAGGGATAAAATTAGTCGATTTATATTTAAGAAGCAGTTGGAGCTGCGTCAAAAGGGCTATAACTTATAGGAGGTAGGATGATGATACGAATATTAATTGTTGACGATTCTGCTTTCATGCGAAAATTATTATCAGACCTATTTTCTAATGAACCTGATTTTTTAGTAGTCGATACAGCACGTAATGGTCAAGATGCTGTGGATAAAGTGAAACACTTTAAACCAGACGTAGTAACTATGGATGTTGAAATGCCAATTATGAATGGAATACAAGCATTAGAAATCATTATGCGGGAAAAACCAACTCCAATTGTTATGCTCAGTAGCTTAACTAGTGCTGGGGCAGATGCAACGTTAGCTGCCTTAGAATTAGGAGCAGTGGATTTTGTTGCAAAAACTGCTGGAGCTATTTCCAGCATTGCGGGCATTGGAACTGAAATATTGTCTAAATGTCGAGCTGCGAGTAAGGCTAATATGCCTCAGTTAAGTAAGCATAAGGTAAATCTACCATCTATGACCAATCTTACTTTATCACCTGCGGTATCAACGAATGAACAAATTTTAACGATTGGCACATCCACGGGTGGGCCACGAGCGCTACAAGAAGTTATTACTAGGTTACCCGGTAATCTGCCTTGTGGGGTTGTGATCGTACAGCATATGCCACCAGGTTTTACGAAATCGCTATCGGAGCGTTTAAATTCTTTATCCGCTTTGACAGTTAAAGAGGCTGAGCATAATGATGTGATACGTCCAGGAATGGTTTTCATTGCTCCTGGTAATTACCACATGACAGTCGAGCGAGAAGGAAATAACAAAGTAGTAAAATTGAATCAAGATCCTCCGATTGGAGGGCATCGACCAGCAGTAGATCCAATGATGGAATCAGTAGCAAAGATTTATGGAGGACGAACTGTAGGTGTCATACTCACTGGAATGGGGCATGATGGGGCGAAGGGTATACAAGCGATAAAACAGCAACAGGGATATACTATAGCCGAAGATCAATCTACAGCAGTTGTTTTTGGTATGCCAAAGTCCGCTATTGAATTAGGTGTAGTTGATAAAGTTGTACCTCTTTCATCTATTGCTGCAGAAATTATTAAATCTCTTGTCAAATAAATATGGAGGTGGAAATTTTGGATACTAATCAATATATGGGAATGTTTTTAGAAGAGTCGCGTGAACATTTGCAAACTCTAAATAGTTGTGTATTGGATTTGGAAAATGATCCTGATAATTTATCCGTATTAAGTGAAATATTTCGTAGTGCACATACAATCAAGGGTATGTCAGCGACAATGGGTTTTACAACGATTGCTGAATTAACACATGAGATGGAAAATATTTTGGATTTGCTCCGTAAGGGGCAATTAAAAGCTAGTCATGATATTATTGATACAATCTTTAAATGTGTAGACACCTTGGAACAATTAGTTGAAAGTGTTGCTACTAATAGTGAAAGTTCTGTTGACAGTAAACCGCTTATAACTAAACTTAAGGCGTTAGCGAAAGGTGAACCAGTCCCGACGAGTGTTACTAACGCAGAGGTTAAAAGTGTAGTTGAAGCTTCTTCCTTAGTACTTAGTGATACGGAAATAGCTATTATTAAAAAGGCTCGGGCACAAGGTATGCAAGCCTATGAAATACAAGTTTCTTTGCGTGAAGGTTGTCTTTTAAAATCGGCCAGGTCTTATATGGTTATGAACGCATTAGATGAAATAGGCGATGTAATTAAAAGTGTTCCAGCAGTAGAGGAATTAGAAAAAGAAAATTTTACACTTTCCTTTCAAGTTGTTATAGTTACTGGCTCTGAAGCAGATAAAATTCAGCAAACCGTACTATCAATTTCAGAAATTGATAAAGCTGATGTTTTACCATGCGTATTGCCTGATGAAATACATAAGCAAGAGTCTACGCTAAAAATAACGGAACAGCCGTCAAAGATACAGTCTGAAGTTGAAAAAACTGCTGTTACAACAGTTTCACAACCTGTTGTAGAAAAAAAGAATAAAAGTGGTCAATCCGTACGTGTAGACATTGACAAGTTAGATACCTTATTAAATCTTGTTGGTGAATTAGTTATAAACAAGACAAGATTAGAGCAAATTGGTTTGACACATAAATTAACAGATTTAGTTGAAACCATTGAGCAAATGGACAGGGTAACTACTGATCTACAGGCCGTAGTGATGAAAGTGCGTATGGTTCCAGTTGGACAGGTATTTAATCGTTTTCCACGGATGGTTCGCGATTTATCCCGGGATCTTAATAAAGAAATTAATCTTATTATTCAAGGTGAGGAAACCGAGCTTGATCGCACTGTTATTGATGAAATTGGTGACCCTCTAGTTCATCTATTACGTAATTCAATCGACCATGGTATTGAGCAGCCCCATGAAAGAGAAGAAAAGGGCAAAAATCCTATTGGTGAGATTCGTTTAATTGCTCGTCATGAAGGAAACAACGTAATCATAATGGTTGAAGATGATGGCAAAGGGATTAATGCTGATGTTATTAAACGCAAAGCTGTTGAGAAGGGACTTATCTCCCAAGGGGAAGCAGATGCTATGGACGCGAATGAAGCAGTTCGGTTAGTCTTCTTACCAGGTTTTTCAACTGCTGCCGTTGTTACTGATGTATCAGGCCGAGGCGTAGGTATGGACGCGGTAAAAAATAAGATAGAGTCCCTTGGTGGGATGGTTGATGTTGAAACCAAGGTAAATGAAGGTAGTAAGTTCAAAATTCGCTTACCGTTAACATTAGCAATCATCCAGGCATTATTAGTTAAGGTTTCTGAAGAAATTTATGCAATTCCATTAGGTTCCATTGATAGTACGATTAACATCATGCCATCAGAAATTAAGACAGTACAAAATAAAGAAGTGATTCTGCTGCGGGGGCAGATTATTCCGATCGTCAGGTTAGCTAATGTACTTAATATACCTGAAACGGAACAGCAAGAACAGCAACAAGAAGAATTATTTGTTGTAATTGTACATATCGGTGAGCAACGTGCAGGGATTATTGTTGATAACTTAATAGGTCAGCAAGAAATTGTTATTAAATCTTTAGGTAAGTTATTAGCTGGTATAAAGATTATTGCTGGTGCGACTATTTTGGGTAATGGTCAAGTAGCTCTTATTTTAGATATAGGTTCATTAATCCAATAAGGGGGGGACAGCACATGTCAGAGCAAATTTACTCAAATAGTGAAGTACAATTAGTTGTTTTTAAATTAGGCCGGGAAGAATATAGTGTAAGTATTTTACAAGTCCAAGAAATAAAGCGTATTACAGATATTACAAGAGTTCCTCACACTCCGGATTACATAAAAGGTGTAATTAACTTAAGAGGTAGTGTTTTACCTGTTATTGATTTAAAAAAACGTCTCAATTTGCCTCAGCAAGTAGTTACAGAAGACACCCGTATAATTATTGTAAAAGTTGACGAACTATCCGTGGGAATGATTGTAGACGCGGTATCCGAAGTTATGACTATCAATCAGGAAAATATCGATTCCCCAGATGTTGTTGCAGGAAGTGTAGCAGCTAGTTACCTTAGTGGAGTGGGTAAATTAGAGAATCGACTATTAATTTTACTAAACTTAGAAGAAATTATTGGGATTGGACAGGAAACAAAAGCGATATAGTTATTTTGAACTATAAATGAGGTGGAAATATTGTCGGATGAAATATTGAATTTATCAAATTTGCAATTGGATGCATTAAGAGAAATTGGCAATGTCGGTGCTGGTAATTCCGCCACAGCTTTGTCCCAAATTATCAATCGAAAAATAGATATGACGGTTCCTAAAATTGCTATTATGCCATTAGGGGAAGTACCAGATGTAGTAGGTGGCCCTGATGCAATGGTTGCAGGCGTATATTTACGTGTATATGGTCCTGCACCTAGCAGTATTTTATTTCTACTACCGCGGGATAGTGCCTTTTATTTAGTAGATATGCTAATGGGGCGAGAACAAGGTCATACAACATCGCTAAACTCAATGGATGAATCAGCCTTGATGGAGATTGGTAATATTCTTGCAGGTGCATACTTAAATGCATTATCTCATTTCACGAAGTTGACATTATTACCATCTATTCCTGCGTTGGCTATGGATATGGCTGGAGCTATTTTAAGTGTAATCTTAATTCAGTTAGGTCAAATGGGAGATCATGCCCTAGTAATTGAAACTGAATTTACAACTGAGAGTGATGGTGTAAAAGGACATTTCTTCTTAATTCCTGATCCTGGTTCGTTAAATACTATTTTGGCGGCAATAGGGGTGAAGGAATAATGTCAGAACTGATAAAAGTAGGGATGGCTGATTATAAAGTTGGTCGGAATCCTAGTAGTCTGATAAGTTACGGACTAGGATCTTGTGTTGGTATTGCATTATACGATCTAGTGAGTAAAATTGGTGGATTAGCTCATATAATGCTTCCAGATAGTACACAAGCTCGTTCTGCAGAAAACCCTGCAAAGTTTGCGAATACAGCTTTACCTTTAATGCTTGATGAAATGTTAAAATTAGGAGCAGTAAAATCCCGGATCACGGCAAAGATTGCTGGTGGAGCTCAAATGTTTACCTTCGCAAATGCAACGGATGTTATGCGCGTTGGTGAACGTAACTCAGAAGCGGTACGAATGTTGCTTAAAAAGATGGATATTAAACTCGTAGCAGATGATACGGGTGGAAATTATGGACGAACAGTGGAATTGCAATTAGATACAGGGATCTATCGTGTTAGGACAATTGCTAAGGGCGAGAAAGAATTATAATTAGGGAGGGATAGAGAGTGCTTAAGTTGCGCATTGCTTTAGGTTTGGCATCAATTGTTGGCGCTCTGACACTCCTAAATGGTATATTACAAGGTGCTAGAATAGAAACTGTTTTGTATCGTATTATTATTTCAATTGCTGTGTTTGGTTTTATTGGTTATGGTATAGGTATTATAGCCGAAAAATTTTTAAAAAGAGTGTTAGAAAAAGAGATGGGACGTGAACAGGAAACAGAGATTATTAACGAGCAGCAACCGCTCGAAGATTTATCTATAGATTCTGAATTTGCCCCATTTACCTCTGGAAATTTTGAGCAGATATCGCGCCCCAAAGAATGATGTATATGTGAGTTATTGGGGGTAATTATAAATGATGGTTAATAACCAGGCTAAAATAGAAGACATTATGAAATTATGGTTAGAGTATCAACAAACTAGAAAAGTCGAAACAAGAGAAAAATTGATTGAACGTTATTTACCATTAGTTAAGTTAGTTGCTAGCCGTATTGCAATTAGCTTGCCTCAGTATGTAGATAAAGACGATTTAATTAGTAATGGCTTTTTTGGCTTACTTGATGCAATTGAAAAATATGATCCTATGCGGGCGATTAAATTTGAAACATATGCGGTAGTCCGTATCAGAGGGTCTATGTTAGATGCGATTCGTGCACAAGATTGGGTACCTACTAGCGTCAGACAAAAAGCGAAACAATATGAACAGACGGTATCCCAACTTGAAAACAAACTATGCCGCGTCGCTACTGACAATGAGATAGCTCAAGCACTTAATATTACACTAAATGAGTTATATACCTTACTAAACCAACTTAATGCTTGTACTATAGTCCCTTTAGAGGAGTTTATTAAAACAGAAACATCTTCTTCCCATTTAGCAAATCCTTCTGAGCAGATAGAAGTGGAAGAAGTCAAACAAGCTTTGGCAAGGGCAATTGATAAATTGCCTGAAAAAGAACGATTAGTGGTTACATTATACTATTATGAAGGTTTAACATTAAAAGAAATTAGTCTAATTATGAAACTGTCTGAGGCACGTATTTCTCAACTTCATACGAAGTCAATTTTTAGATTAAGAGGGGCACTATCACGTATTAAATCAAGCTTTATTTGATACAGTTTAAGGGGGTTGTGGCTATGAGTGATGATGAACGCGCTGTAGTTGAGGCTGGAGAAAAAACGGATTTATTTGCTGGCTATTCAATTACAACGAATAGCAGCGGTGTGTATTTAAAAATTGACGCTCTTGCGGAAGGGCAAACTTCTGTGAGCGAAATTGCGATAATTGAACAATTAAATAAGCGGGATATAACTGAATTTAATAGAAATGCTATCATACAGACAATAAAAACAGCTGATGGCCAGCCGGCAAAAATTGCAGAAAAGCCTGTTCTAGTTCCTCCACCTGAACCCGAAATTCGAATTGTAGTGACACGTGATAAGATGGAAGCATCTCTAGAAATTATCTTACCGCCAAAATGTAAGCCATTGAATATGGAAACAGTATTAGAGAAAATCAAAGCAAGTGGTATAGTTTTTGGGCTGAACCATGACGCTATCAAAAAGGCATATGATTCTCCCGGTAATAGTGTAGTATTTGCTACTGGACAACAAGCCGTTCATGGTACCAATGCCCAGATAAAATACCACGTAACGATTGCAGATAAGGCCCGTCCACAGGAGTTGGAGGATGGTAGTGTAGATTTTAAAAAGATGAATCTCTTTACTACAGTGCAGCCAGATGATTTATTGGCCGAAAAAATTTTGGCAACCCCAGGAGTCCCAGGAACTGATGTATTAGGTCATCCAGTTATTGCGAAACCGGGTAAAGATCTAATGCTACCTGTAGGGAAAAATGTCAAGGTTGTTGATACGAATACAATCAGAGCTGAAATTGCAGGACAACTCTTAATTGTAAATAATAAAGTTAATGTATTGCCAATTATTGAAATTAAAGAAGATGTAGATGTTTCTACAGGGAATATTGAATTTATTGGTAATGTTACAGTGCGTGGATCAGTAATGCCAGGATTTTCGGTGAAAGCTGATGGTAATGTAGAAATTTTTGGCTCTGTCAGCGGCGGAACAGTTGAAGGAAAAAATGTGGTAATAAAAATGGGTATTCAAGGTATGCATCGTGGCTATGTAAAGGCAAAAGAAAATGTAGTCGCTAAGTTTATTGAAAATGCCACAGTTCATGCGGGGGTAGAAATACTAGTTAGTGATGTAGTTATGCATTCGCGTATTACTGCAGGTAAAAAAGTCCAGGTCGAAGGACGTCGTGGATTGATTGTTGGTGGGAATATTATGGCGGGTGAGGAAATCCGTGCAAAAGTAGTTGGAACCCAGATGTCAACAAGTACGGAGTTGGAAGTTGGCGTCAACCCAACAATTAGGGAAGAATATCAGCATATACGGCGGGAAATTAAAAAGGTAGAAGTGAATCTTGAACAAACGCAAAAGGCTTTAAACATTCTAAGAGCAATGGATCAGCATACTATACCCGCTGATAAACGAGAAATGCTTTTAAAATTAACAAAAGCTCAATTCCATCTCGTTGGCCAAGCCGAAACTATGCGTACCCGTATGAAAGTTATCGAAGGAGAATTTGAAGAAATGCGCGCTGGACGTATAAAGGTAGCAGAGGCGATTTATCCTGGTGTAAAGGTTGTTGTTGGTACACTAGTTAAACCGATACGAGATACTTTGAAATTTGTATCCTTATACGCAGAAGATGGAGAAATCAAAGTTGGTAATTTTAAATAGCATGTATTATTAGGTTCTGATAGTCTATTGTAAGTCAGACATTTGTATATTGTAATGGGGTGGTGAGGGGTATGGCTATTAACTCAGTCGATTTACAAGTACTGATCCCTAAGGCTACGGAAGTTGGCAAAGCGCAGTCGATTGCAAAACAACAAGACACTTTACAGCAACAACAATTTGCTGAACAATGGAAAGATATTTCGACAAATCGCCAACAACAAGTGCAAGGCACAGCTAAAAGTGAAGGCGGTAAGATTGGGCGAGAAAAAGAGCCAAGGGAAAAAAATCATTCAAGAGATGAGCAAAATTCCAAAGGTACTAAGAAGAATGACAAAGAGTGTGAAACGTTGAACCATGCATCTAATGAAGATCCCATACTGGGTCATTTGGTTGATATAAAAACATGACGTAATGCTGTACGCGTGGCTAATGAGGTGGTAGTATGTTATCAAGTGTTTTGGTTTCAATACTCGTGATTATTTTTGTAATTCTTTTTATATTTTATAAAAGGAATATGTTATTACAAGTATTTTCTCTGAATATGAAATCCTCTGCAAATCAATTACAAGAAGAATTAGAGAAGACAGCTGACCTTGTGATTCAGCAACTTGAAGAAAGAATTAAGCATTTAGAAGAACTATTGGAAACAGCTGATACAAGTATTGTATTATTGGATGAAAAGATTAGGGCTGCAAACAAACCTTTAGAGAAAAAAACTGAGGACAGAATAGATTGTCCAATTGAGGTTATATCGAATCCTTCAGAAATTAAACTTGAAGAAGATCAGAAAAAGGAAGTTAAAGAGTTAGGTCAAATGGCTATGCCTATCAATGGAAATCAAAAAATTGGCGTAGATAATTATAAAGAATTAGCCCGCAGTAATAAACGTAATACTATATTATCGATGGCTGATCAGGGGTATAGTAGTACCGAGATTGCGAAAATTACAGGTATTAGTAAAAGCGAAATTATACTGTTATTACAGTTGAATAAAAAATAATAACAAAATACTTGTTACATAAAAAAATATATGATATAATGATTCGTATTCTAAATCCACACGCAAACCAATTTTATTTACTGTGCCAGAGCTTATACAGCATTGGTGGAAAATAAAAGATGCGGATTGCGGCGGTAATTTAACAGGAGGTATAAATATGTCAGTAATTTCTATGAAACAACTTTTGGAAGCCGGTGTTCATTTTGGACATCAAACTAGAAGGTGGAACCCTAAAATGGCTCCTTATATTTTTACGGAGCGTAATGGCATCTACATAATTGACTTACAAAAAACAGTCAAAAAAGTAGAAGATGCCTATAATTTTGTGCGTGAAATTGCACAAGATGAAACTATTTTATTTGTTGGAACGAAAAAACAAGCGCAAGATGCTGTAAAAGAAGAAGCAATTCGTTCTAACATGTATTTTGTTAATGAAAGATGGCTTGGCGGTATGCTGACTAATTTCCAAACGATTCAAAAACGTATTGGTCGTTTGAAAGAATTAGAAGGAATGGAAGAAAAAGGGTTATTTGAAGTGCTATCCAAAAAGGAAGTAATCACTCTTCGCCATGAAATGGAAAGATTGCAAAAATTCCTTGGTGGTATTAAAAATATGACTAAGTTACCTGGAGCATTATTCATTATTGATCCTCGCAAAGAGCGCATTGCTGTTGCTGAAGCTAAAAAACTTGGTATACCAATTGTAGCTATTGTTGATACTAATTGTGATCCTGATGAAATTGATTATGTTATTCCTGGTAATGATGATGCAATTCGTGCTGTTAAATTACTTACTGCTAAAATGGCGGACGCTGTTTTGGAAGCAAGACAAGGTGAACAAGTAGAAGAAGCTGAGTAACTATATTTAGATAAAGGTAAGGGGGACAACTAGTGTTTTTTCCCTTACCTTTAACAATAGATAGGAGGACTACATAGATGATAACTGCTGAAATGGTAAAAGAATTGCGCCAACGTACAGGTGCAGGAATGATGGATTGTAAAAAAGCCTTAACTGAAACGAAAGGTGAACTTGATCAAGCTGTTGATTACTTGCGTGAAAAGGGATTAGCTGCTGCTGCTAAAAAAGCGGATCGAATTGCCTCTGAAGGGGTTATTGAAGCATACATACATGGTGGCGGACGTATTGGTGTAATGGTTGAAATTAACTGTGAAACTGACTTTGTAGCTAAAACAGATAATTTTAAAAGCTTAGCCAGAGATATTGCAATGCAAATTGCTGCTGCTAATCCAACTTGTGTACGTCGCGAAGAGGTTCCTGCTGAAGTGTTAGAACATGAGAAAGAAATCCTTAAAGCTCAAGCATTAAACGAAGGAAAACCTGCTAATATTGTGGAAAAAATGATTACAGGTCGTGTTGAAAAATACTATAAAGAAGTATGTTTAATGGAGCAAGTTTTCATTAAAAATCCAGACAAGACGATTACTCAACTTATTAATGAAAATATTTCTAAGATTGGTGAAAATATTTCCATCAGAAGATTTACGAGATATCAACTTGGTGAAGGTATTGAAAAAAAGGCCAATGATTTTGCTGCTGAAGTAATGGCTGCTGTTAAAAAATAAGAGAACACTGCAGTGTTCTCTTATTTTCTAGGAAATCAAGAAGTATACTTGATTTTGATTTCAAACTAAGAATGACAAAGCTTATTTCTATATCTAAGGATAGGGGGTAATAGCTTTGTCTTTTCTTAAGTTTATTAACAGGCCTTAATATGTATTTTGTGGAAAACAATTGAAGGATGGAGGGGTATGCTTGGTTGCATCAAAGTATAAACGTGTAGTATTAAAGCTGAGTGGAGAAGCATTAGCTGGACAACAAGGGTATGGTATTGATCCAATTATTGTAGATTCAATTGCTCGTCAGATAAAAGAAATTAGGGATACTAATTTACAAGTTGCTGTGGTAGTTGGCGGAGGAAATATTTGGCGTGGTTTATCTGGAAGCGCTAAAGGAATGGATAGGGCTGCTGCTGATTATATGGGAATGTTAGCCACAGTAATGAACTCTCTGGCACTTCAAGATGCCTTGGAACAATGTGATGTGGATACGCGTGTACAGACCGCAATTGAAATGCGCCAAATAGCGGAGCCATATATACGGCGTCGGGCTGTTCGTCATCTGGAAAAAAATCGAGTGGTTATTTTTGCTGCAGGTACCGGCAATCCTTACTTTTCGACTGACACGACCGCTGCACTCAGGGCAGCTGAAATAGAGGCAGATGTAATTCTTATGGCCAAGAAAAATACTGATGGCGTATATGATTCTGATCCTCGTTTAAATCCTGATGCAATAAAGTTTAAAGAACTTGCTTACATAGAAGTTTTAAAACGTGGATTGGGTGTTATGGATTCAACTGCGACTAGTCTGTGCATGGATAATAAAATTCCCATTATTGTATTTAGTATTGATGAGCCGGGGAATATTTTGAAAGCTGCCCTTGGAGAAGATATTGGGACTGTTGTGGGGGATAATACATGTTAATTAAAGAAGTTTTTGACAGTAATGAAGGAAAAATGAAGAAGGTAATTGATGCCTTACGCAGAGAATTATCTACGCTGCGAGCCGGAAGGGCTACGCCTGCACTATTAGATAAGATTGTTGTGGATTATTATGGTACACCGACACCAATTAACCAAGTTGCTAATATTGCAGTGCCAGAACCAAGGTTGATTACAATACAAGCTTGGGAAAAGACAATGATTGCTCAAATTGAAAAAGCTATTTTAAAGTCTGACTTAGGACTTACGCCCAATAGTGATGGGACGATAATTCGTTTGAATATACCTCAACTTACACAACAACGACGTCTTGAACTTGTTAAAGTTGTTCATAAAAAAGCGGAAGATAGTCGTATTGTTATTCGAAATTCTCGACGTGATGCAAATGATGCAATAAAAAAACTTGAAAAAGACAAAACTATTTCCGAAGACGAGGTTAAAAAAGCACAAGATGAAATGCAAAAACTGACGGATAAGTATGTAAAAGAAGTTGATGCAATTATGAGTGCGAAAGAAAAAGAAGTATTGGAAGTATGATATGATAGATACAGTAGCTAAACCCTTTGCTTTGGTTAAGACACATTTAGATGAAGCAAAGATAAATTATAAAGTTACAATATCACATCCAACTCGCCAAGCAGCTAACTTAGATGAGAGTTGCCCTTATGTTATAAGGCAACGATTTGATGGTGATATGTATCATTTAGTAACTGCTAATAAAGTGGTAAAAGGGAAAGCTTAAAAATTATTGGCTATACATGTTAATGATGAAGTATGACCGGGTATTTGTGAACAATTACTACGGAAATACTGGTAGTAGAATGTTTTTACTATCAGTTTCAGGAAATGTGTAGATCTCGGTGCCTGAGCGGCGGTTTGCCCTGTTGGTGCTATTTTGGCTCCATAACTGGAACCCCCTCGCGAGAGGGGGTTTAGTTTCTTACCAGATTAATTTGGAGGTCATAACATGTGGAAGAACTGGTTTAATAAAAAAAATATTAAAATTGATACATATGACCTAGTAAAATTAGAAAATATGCCACAACATATTGCAATTATTATGGATGGTAATGGTCGGTGGGCAAAGAAAAAGGGATTGCCACGCACTCTTGGTCATAGAGCTGGTGTAGAGAGTCTGCGTGATATTGTCACGACTGCTGTGAACATGAAACTTAAAGTATTGACTACTTATGCATTTTCTACTGAAAATTGGAAAAGACCAGCAGATGAAGTAAATTTACTAATGAGGTTATTCTCTGAATATCTTGATAGTGAAATTGATGAACTTCATAAGAAAAATGTACAAATTCGCTTTATTGGCAATGTGGATGAATTGGCTGCTGAATTACAGAAAAAGGTTGAAGAAGCACAGGCGTATACTAAAAAAAATACGGGTCTGGTCTTTAACTTGGCCGTTAATTATGGCGGACGAGCAGAGATCCTACATTCTGTTCGGGTAATTGGTGAGAAAATTGCTAGTGGTGAATTACTTCCTCAAGATATTACTGAGAAAAGTATAAGGGACAATTTATATACTGCTGATTTACCTGATCCTGATTTAGTTATTCGTCCAAGTGGGGATTATCGGATAAGTAATTTTTTATTATGGCAATCAGCTTATGCGGAATTTTGGTTTTCTGATATTAACTGGCCTGACTTTAAGCCAGAGCATTTTATTCAGGCTATAATAGACTATCAGAAGCGAGAGAGAAGATTTGGCGGTTTGAAAAAATAAAACTACAGGGGTGTTTTGATGCTTGGTAGGCGAGTTTTGACTGCGGCCTTAGGTATACCAATTACAATTTTTGTTATTCAATATGGAGAATGGTTATTTGCTGCTGCGATTCTTATTCTTACATTATTAGCATGGGATGAATTTTATACTATGTTACAGAATAAGAATATTAAAGTCTTATATTACATAGGTTTTTTAGCTAATATAATTATATTAGGGTGTGCATGGCTCGGAAATTCACAAGAACTTATAATGACACTTTTTTTTAGTACTTTGCTTGTATTATATAAAATTGTAGTCTCGGCTAATAAATTTACGGTTGTAGATGCGGCCTTTTCTTTATTTGGCATTACTTATATTGGATTGTCCTTTTCCCATTTACTACTTCTCAGATATAGTAATAATTCTTTACACATAGTTACTTCTTTAGGGAACTTGTCTGCGGGAGCTGCTTACGTATGGTTAGCCTTTGTTGGGACTTGGGCGAATGATACTTTCGCTTATTTTGTTGGCTCTAAGTTTGGAAGACATAAGCTATGTCCTGGAATTAGTCCTGCCAAAACGGTAGAGGGGGCTCTCGGAGGTGTATTTGGGAGTGTAGTGGCTATTGTTGGACTAGGATACCTCTTTCAGTTACCTATCGGTCATAGTTTAATTATGGGGTTTTTAGTTGGCATCGTCGCGCCTATTGGTGATTTAGCAGAGTCTGCTTTGAAGCGATTTGCAGGCGTTAAGGACTCTGGGAAAATACTGCCGGGGCACGGGGGTATTTTAGACCGCTTCGATAGCATATTATTTGCAGTTCCTGTTATTTACTACTATATACATATTTTTATACTATAATAATATCTTTTTTAGAGATTTTTATTAAATACTTACAAGGGATTTATAAGATGTCAAGTCTGTTAAGGGAGAGTTTATATGCAACATATATCGATATTAGGCAGTACAGGTTCGATTGGCACACAAGCCTTAGAGGTCATTGCAGCTCATCAAGATAAATTTTCTGTAACTGCTTTGGCTGCTTACCATAATGATATTTTACTTGAAAAACAAATTGAATATTTTAAGCCCCAAATTGCTGTACTAGTGGATCAGGAAGCAGCAGATAGACTAGTCAGAAGGTATTCAGGTCCTACTCGTATTTTGACAGGCGAAGAAGGTTTAATAGCAGCAGCTACTCATGTGGCAGTAACAACAGTACTAACTTCTTTAGTAGGATTCGCAGGTTTAAAACCGACGATTGCCGCTATTGAGGCTGGTAAAAATATTGCTCTTGCCAATAAAGAGACTTTGGTAGCTGCTGGTGAATTGGTAACGCAACTTGCAAAAGAAAAAAATGTTAAAATTTTACCCGTTGATAGTGAACATAGTGCTATTTTTCAATGTTTGCAAGGCGAAAATAGTAAGAATATAAATCGCATTCTTCTGACGGCATCAGGTGGTCCTTTTCGAGGATTAAAAACAGAAGCATTACAAAATATAACAGTGGAAGATTGTTTACGTCATCCTAATTGGTCAATGGGAAAAAAAATTACCGTAGATTCCTCTACTTTAGCCAATAAAGGGTTAGAAGTGATTGAAGCTCGTTGGTTGTTTGGGGTGGAGTACTCCCAAATTGAGGTTGTCGTACATCCACAAAGCATTGTTCACTCCATGGTTGAGTTTATAGATGGATCTGTTATTGCGCAGTTAGGAAAGCCCGATATGAGGGTACCTATTCAATACGCTCTTACTTATCCAGAAAGGGTTGTTACAGACTATCCCAGACTTGATTTTAAAACGTTATCAGATTTAACCTTTTCTCCTCCAGATAAAATTACTTTTCCGATATTGCAACTTGCTTTTGATGCAGGATATACTGGTGGAACAATGCCTTGTGTATTTAATGCTGCAAACGAAGAAGCTGTTTATGCATTTCTTGAAGGAGAACTTCGCTATCTTGATATTTTCACAGTGATACATAGTGTAATGCAAAGCCACAGCTTCATTAATGCACCTGATTTGAATGAAATTTATCATACGGATATGGTAGCGCGAAGTAAGTCTAAGGAAATTTTAAGGGCGATTAGGGAATAGATTTCTTATAATAAAAAGATAGGAGTGATTTTATTGTTGATGACAGCTGTTGCTACCATTTTCGTCTTTGGTCTTCTGGTATTGGTTCATGAGTTAGGGCATTTTGTTACAGCAAAGATGGCTGGCATGCGAGTCGACGAATTTGCCATTGGTTTTGGGCCTAAGATAATTAGTTACAAGCATGGTGAAACCTTATATTCTTGGAGAATTATACCACTAGGTGGTTTTAACAAGATTGCAGGTATGGACCCGGATGAAGAACAAGATGAAGGCTCTTTTAGTGCAAAATCAATTCCCGCTAGAATGTTAGTGATAGTCGCTGGATCAACTATGAATTTTGTATTGCCAGTTTTATTATTTATGACTATATTCCTAAATTCAGGTATTGACACTCCTTCTAATGTTCCTATTGTTGGAAATGTATTTGCTGATAAGCCAGCAGCTCAAGCAGGATTGTCTCTCGGTGATAAAATTGTATCTGTCAATGATACAGAAATTACATCATGGCGAGGTTTTGTTGATATTGTACAAGTAAATGCGGGAAATCCACTAAAGTTACGGTATCAGCATAACGAAGAAATTAAAACCACTATAATTGTCCCAGAATATGATGAGAAAGCCAATCGAGGCATTATAGGTGTTATGCCACAGATTGATAAATACCATCCAGGTTTCGTGGAATCTTTTGGTTTGGCTGTTAAGCAGACCTATCTAGTGGCTAGCAGCATGGTAGTTGGCATAGCACAAATGGTTACCGGAAAAGTTGCAGCAGAGGTCGCTGGACCAATTGGTGTAGCACAAATGGCTGGAGAGGTAGCACAATTAGGATTGATGCCGTTGTTGCAATTTGCGGCATTTTTAAGTATTAATTTAGGGCTTATTAATTTATTGCCGGTACCTATGCTTGATGGTGGTCATTTTGTGACTCTAGCAATAGAAGGTTTGCGTGGCAAACCTTTAGATAAAAAGCATATGCAGCTGATACAAATGATTGGTTTTGCATTATTGATGCTTTTATTCTTAGTAGCTACCTTTAAGGATATTTCTCGGTTGAAGATATTTTAAGAAATAATAAAGGCGGGCAAAAATATACCACCTGCGAAATGGGATGGTTTTTTGGCAGGTGAGAAATGGGTGAAAAAAATGCAACGAAAAAAAACATCTCCTATACGAATTGGTAACATATTGATTGGAGATTCAGCTCCCATATCGGTACAATCAATGACCAATACGAAAACCGACAACATAGTTGCTACGGTAGCACAAATTGAGAGGTTAGAGCTTGTAGGATGTGATATTGTGCGGTTAGCTGTACCTGATATGGCTGCTGCTATGGCTATCAAAGAGATAAAGTCAAAAGTAAAAACGCCTTTAATTGCCGATATTCACTTTGATTATCGTTTAGCTGTTGCGGCCATCGAAAATGGTATAGATGCGTTGCGCATTAATCCTGGTAATATTGGTGATGTAGAGCATGTCGCCATTATTGTCAAAGAAGCAAAAAAAAGGCGCATTCCAATTCGTATTGGTGTAAATGCAGGCTCTTTAGAAAAAAGCATTTTAGAAGAATGCGGTGGTCACCCCACTCCTGCGGGTATGGTGAAAAGCGCACTGCAACACATTGCTATTTTAGAAAAGTTAGATTTTCGCGATATTAAAATATCTTTAAAAGCAAATGATGTTCCGACTACGATAAAAGCGTATCAATTAATGTCTGAAGTAATTGATTACCCATTGCACTTAGGGATTACAGAGGCGGGAACCATAAAATCAGGCATTGTTAAATCAGCTGTAGGAATTGGTGCTTTATTAGCACAAGGTATAGGAGATACTATTCGTGTATCCTTAACAGGTGATCCTGTAGAAGAAGTAAAGGTCGCAAATGAAATTTTAAAGTCATTAGGCTTAAAAGAATATGGTCCAACCTTGATATCCTGTCCAACTTGTGGTCGTTGTAATATTGACTTAGCAGCAATTGCGGAACAAGTGGAACAAAAATTGAGTAATGTACGTAAGCCTTTTAAAGTTGCAGTAATGGGATGCGTTGTGAATGGGCCAGGTGAGGCTAAGGAAGCCGATATTGGAATTGCCGGTGGTAAAGGACAAGGATTAGTATTTCGCAAAGGCGAAATACTAAAAAAAGTCCCTGAAGATCAACTAATTACAGCATTATTTTCAGAAATTGACAAACTCATTGAGGAGGAAAAATAAAACTATGCGTGTATCACAATTATATGCTCCAACATTAAGAGAAACCCCAGCAGAGGCCGAGGTGGTCAGTCACCAGCTTATGTTACGGGCTGGCATGATTCGAAAGGCAGCTGGTGGAATCTATACTTATATGCCTTTGGCGCTACGCGTACTCAGAAAAATTGAAACAATCGTGCGTCAGGAAATGGATTGTAAGGGCGGTCAAGAGTTATTAATGCCGATTATACAACCTGCCGAAATGTGGCAGGAAACTGGACGTTGGGATGTCTATGGTGATGAGATGTTTAGACTAAAGGATCGTCATAATCGTAATTTTTGTCTGGGGCCTACTCACGAAGAAATGATTACTACCTTAGTTCGGTCAGATGTTCGATCTTATCGTCAATTACCTTTAAAATTATATCAAATACAAAATAAGTATCGTGATGAACGTCGTCCTCGTTTTGGTCTTATGCGTGGTCGTGAGTTTATCATGAAAGATTTATACTCTTTTGATAAAGATGAAGAGGGGCTCACTAATAGTTATGATCAAATGTATGACGCCTATACCAACATATTTAGTCGTTGCGGATTAACTTTTAGAGCTGTAGAAGCAGACGGTGGGGCCATAGGTGGCAGTAAAACCCATGAATTTATGGTAATAGCAGATTCAGGAGAAGCTGCTATTGTATATTGTCCATCTTGTAATTATGCGGCAAATGTTGAAAAAGCAGAATTGAAACCAATCTTAATGCCAGAAGAAGAGTTACAAAGTTTAACCATCACAGACACGCCAGGAACTAAGTCAATAGAGTCTGTGACAGCTTTATTAGGGATTTCTGCAGATAAGACGATTAAGACACTTGTATATAATACGGACAAAGGCATTGTCATGGCCTTGGTACGTGGCGATCACGAAGTGAATGAGATTAAACTGCAAAATATAGTTGATTGCTTAACTATAGAATTGGCAGATGAAAAAATAATAGTTGAGGATCTTGGAAGTACTCCAGGGTTTATTGGTCCTGTAGGCATAAAATGTCCTATTATTGTTGCAGATCCTACTGTTATGAATTTATACAATGCGGTATGTGGAGCGAATACTCCTAATCAACATTACCGTAATGTAAATGCTAAACGTGATTTTTCTCCAACAATAGTTACAGATATTCGTTTAATTCAGGAGAATGATCCATGCCCTCATTGTGATGTAGCTGTTAAAACTGCAAGAGGTATTGAGGTAGGTCAGGTGTTTAAACTTCATACTAAATATAGTGAGGCTTTAAAGGCGACATATCTAGATGAAAATGGTAGAGAAAAACCTATGGTTATGGGATGCTATGGTATTGGGGTAAGTCGTACTATGGCTGCCACAATTGAGCAAAATAATGATGAATATGGTATTGTTTGGCCAGTTGCGATTGCGCCATATCATGTGGTAATAGTTCCTATTAGTCCTAAAGATGAGGCGCAAATGTCTTTATCTAATAAAATATATCAAGATTTAAATGCATCTGGCGTTGAAGCTGTCTTTGATGATCGCAACGAACGTCCTGGAGTAAAATTTAAAGATGCTGATCTGATTGGATATCCTTTAAAAGTAACTGTCGGTCCGAAAACAATCAATGAAAATCTAATTGAAGTTAAAGTGCGACGTACTGGAGAAGTCTTCTATTTTGATGTAAATAATTATTTAGATGAGATAAAGAATTTATTAGCTAGATTATAAAAAAAAGCTATCTTCAGACACAAAGGAGCTTTAGATAAGTTCCTTTGTGTAAAGGTAGCGACGGTGTTTTATTTGGTTGGGAGTTTATCATTTCATTAATCCTGCCATTGTTTCCAACTGTCGGGGCAATAGCCGACAGTTGCTCCTATTGGTGAATTTCTGACAATCGGGGTCTTGAATAATAAAGGCTTATTTAAAAGTATGTCCTCTGTATTGTGAACAATGTATCTTAAGTTACTTGCTTGATACTCCTTACTTGTTGTATTAATGAGCTCTCTTATATTAATAAACCGCTGTATACTGGTTAACTCTCCCTTACTAAGTCCTTTTATTGTTAAGTCAATGAATTGATAAGGGATTTTTCGTTCTTTGAAGTACCGCTCTGCTTTTCGAGTATCTTGACATTTTTTTGTGCCAAAGATTTGAATATTCATAAAGTGACCCTCTTTTCTAGTAGTATCTCTTATAAAATATCTCAATAGATAGATAAAAGCAATTAAATTGCAAAAAATAGTAGTGTTAATTCTTTTTTTAGAGAGACCAATGTCCTCTAGTGCTTGGCATTAAGCCAAGTCTTTTACTATGAGCCGAGTTTAAAGATATTTTATTAGCTTACATGGAGAGTGAAACAATTGGTTGAAACAGAGTTTAAAGCCATTGTATTAGGGAACGAGATGAACTTGAATAAAATTTCCCAGCATTTTGGCAGTAATCGTAAATTGAAATGGGAAGAATATTTAATTCTCAAAGGGAGCGAATTACAAGGCATTGTACGTGACTTCGAGGAGAAAAGGGTTTATCTTTTTCATTTTGGTAGCATTGTCTTTTTAAATTTTCAACACCATGAAATAATGGACGTAGTTAATTACTTGAAAAATATAGAAGTTGGTATAAATGACTCAAATCCGTTTAAGTATGTTGATGAGTATAAAATAGAAAATAATCCGGATAGTGAATATGCCATTAATAATGATTATATGGTAACAGAAGAGCAAGCTGAGTACCAATTTGACATTGTTTCGACTATATTGGCAAAGTCAGTAGCATTAGAAAAGATTGAAATGGAAATATCCCGTGTATTAGATGAAATAGAAGATGTTGTTAATAGCTTGCACAAAGGGGAATTAGCAGTTTCGGATGAGAAATTAGCAAAATTATCAGCCAGCATTTTAGAGTTCAAATTGAGTACTATTTCCTATATCATGTTATTGGATAAACCTGCGATAACTTGGAATAATGAAAAAGCGGGCGAATTATTTAATGAGCTTGCTACTTTATTTGAGTTGGCAGATCGTTATGAGAAACTTCGTCATAAAATAGATACATTAATGGATATTACAGAGGTCTTTTCAGGACTAGCTCATGCCAAAAGAGGGACTCGTTTGGAATGGGCGGTTATTATTCTAATTGGTATTGAAATTTGCCTATCTCTAGTTACTTTGTTTTTTAATCTATAATGAAATGTTGACCTAAAATATCTAGGGGAATATAATGTAACTAAAGTGAATATAAGGGAGGAACATACTTGAGCACGATCGATACTATGCTAAACTTGAAAACTTGGGCAGTTGTGGGAGCTACAGATAATAAAGAAAAATTTGGATATAAAATTTTTAAAGTCATGTTAGATGCAGGATTAGAGGTATATCCTATTAATCCAGGTGTAAGTGAGATATTAGGACAAAAATGCTATCCTGCTTTAAAGGACTTACCTAAAAAACCAGATGCGGTAGATGTGGTAGTGCCAGCAAAAGTGGGGGAAGCTATTATGCGTGAATGTGCTGAACTTGGTATACAAAATGTTTGGCTGCAACCAGGTGCTGATGCAAAGCAGGTCATTCAAGTTGCCGAGGAATTAGGACTTACAGTGGTACATCATGCTTGTATTATGGTAGAGCTTAGAAAAAAGGAGGCATAGCATAATGTCGAATGTAATTATAGTAAATGAAGAAACTTTTCAAAGGGAAGTAGTAGAGTCTGATTTACCTGTATTAGTCGATTTTTGGGCCCCTTGGTGTGGACATTGTACTAAGTTAGCGCCCGTTTTTGATGAATTAGCTGCTGATATGAGTGGCAAGGTAAAATTCGTAAAGATTAGTGTGGATGAAAACAAAGCTTTAGCGCAAAAGTATAGTGTAATGAGTTTACCAACTATGATTCTAATGAAAAAAGGTGAAAAGGTTGAAAAGCTAATGGGCTTTATGCCAAAATCAGCTATTAGCGACAAAATTACACCTTTGCTATAAGAAAAACAACCATATAACAGCGTAGCTGTTATATGGTTGTTTTTTGTTCTAATTATGTTGTTTTTTGAATAGGAAAATAGCAATATAATTTTTAGTGGTGGAGGGAAGATGATTGGCAAAAGTTGTGTTAGTGGGTTCACCTAACGTAGGTAAAAGTGTAATCTTTAATTATTTAACAGGACAGTATGTTGCTGTATCTAATTATCCAGGAACCACTGTTGATGTTTCTTCTGGATATTGTAAAATAAATGGTAGAATGTATGAAATTATAGATACTCCAGGTATGTACTCGTTCATAACAATTACGGATGAAGAAAGAGTAGCTAGGTCTATATTATTGCAAGAAAAGCCAGATATTGTTGTGCACGTAATGGACGCTAAGAATATTCGCAGGATGTTAAATCTAACAATACAGCTCTTAGATATGGGGTTTCCCGTAATAGTAGTTGTTAATTTAATGGATGAAGCTGAAAAAAATGGTATTGTTCTTGATATTGGGCATCTTAGTAGAATACTAGGAATTCCGGTCATCCCAGCATCAGCGATAAATGGCATTGGATTGGAGAGTCTAAAAAAAGAGATTAGACAATATCGTCCAGTACAGTCGTGCTTTCATATGAAATTTACTAATACGATTGAACAATCTATTATGCTAATTAGTAATCAATTAAAGGAAGGGTATGGCATATCACCTCGTATGGTAGCTCTTTTGCTGATACAGAGAGATAAAGCGTTCTACGAACTAGCTTCTGGTAAGGAGCCTTTATTTTGTGAGATGATTACCGAAATAAATAAATTAGGTGATTGTTACCAGTATGGCATGGAATATATAATAACGATAGAACGCCAAAAAATTGTTGATAGTATATGTGATAAGGTTTTAAAAGAGCGGGGAATATATCAACAAGGAGCCGGTGAAAAACTGGGGCGTTTAACGAGGGAACCTGCAACTGGGTTACCCATTTTATGTTTAGTATTATTTTTTGGAATATATCAATTTGTCGGAAGGTTTGGAGCAGGTTTTTTAGTGGATTATATTGATAATAGTATTTTTGTGCCCTATATTAATCCTCTCGTACAATTATTTGTATATCAATTCATTCCTTGGGAATGGATGCAGTCATTAGTAGTAGGTAAGTATGGGTTATTCACGTTAGGTTTTCGCTATGCATTTATTATCATATTGCCAATTGTTAGTACTTTTTTCTTCGTATTTGCAATTCTTGAAGACAGTGGATACTTGCCGCGTTTAGCAATGTTAATGGATATTATATTTAAGAAATTGAGTCTTAATGGTCGAGCTGTCATTCCTTTTGCATTGGGACTTGGATGTGGAACAATGGCAGTTATGGTCACACGTGAAAGATAAAAGATTATATTTTAAATCGTATTCTTACTGGTTTCTGACGATTATCAACTAATACTTTCCAGCCTAGATTTTCGAAAATTGTACGGCGTTCTGCGAAGGATGTTGCTGATAGAATTTCTTCAGGAGTTGTAGTAGGCCCTTTTGTTATTTTGGAAGATAGTTTACTGATAGAAGAAAAGGTAATTTGTAGTTCTCTTTTTAGAAACTGTAGTTCTTTTTCTGCGTCGTCGGGAGATAACATATTATCGTGAAACCAGCGTACTATAGTAGTCTGTTTCTTTTTAAGCTGATTGTGATAATCTTTTAGCTTAGTTAGCTGTGCTGTATCATCGAGAACTGTTTCTTGCCGCAAAATTGAAGCAGGTTCTTTTTGACTGTAGGTAAGCCTGCAGAGATGCTTCCATATTAGATCATCAAGCTCTAAAGCAGAAACAGCAGGGTTACCACAAGGGGTTAATGATTTATCGGTTCCTCCAGAATGACATTTATACCAAGAATATTCTTTACCAGAAGAGTAGAGCTTATGATGGGCAGATATGCCATAGCCGCAAACTGCACATTTGATAAAATTACGTAAAAGGTACTGTTGTTTTGTATTACGTGGACTTTTGCGTCTGTTTTCCGATAGAATTTGCCGTACAGTTTGATATTCATCGGATGTAATGATTGGAGGAATCGGAATAGGAATCCACTCTTCCTGCGGTCTTGCTATTTTCTTGCGTTTATATTGACTAATTTTCTTATCATATATATTAAATGACCATTTTATACCCGCATATTTTTCATCAGTTAAAATTCGATAAATCATAGAAAGAGTAAACGGGTTATTTTTTCGATTGAAAATGTTTTGCTGTTTAAGAAAAAGTGCAATATCTTTTATGGTATGTTTTCGACTGAGATATAAATCATAAATCATTTTAACAATGGCAGCTTCTTTCTGATTAATGATGTAGGTACTATTTTCCTCGTCCCAATCATATCCGTAAGCATGGCCATTTTGTATGATTTTACCATTCCAGGCTTTTGCGCGTTTACCCCGTAGAGTTCGTTCGCGAATTTTGGCCTTTTCGAAGGCGCTGATCGCACCACGAATTGAGAAAAAAAGACGCCCCTCAGGTGAAGCATCATAGCTGCCAGTTACAAAGTGTAGCACTGCACCAGCTTTTTCAATTTCATCAGCTAAAAGCAACTGGTTGGTTAAGTTACGACTAAGGCGGTCTGGATCGTATATTATGACATCTTGTATTAGTTTAGCTCTTAGATCTTCCCTTAAGCGGTCAAGAGCAGGTCTTTCTAAGTACTCCCCACTATAACCATCATCAATATATTCAAAGTTTCTAAATGTTTCTAGGCCAAGCTCAAGCGCATGTTCGCGGCAAGTACGTATTTGATCACCAATTGAATATCCTGTTTCTGCCTGAAGGTCTGTACTTACACGACAGTAAAGAGCATTCATAATATCCTCCATAAAATATTAGTTAATCTATGAATAAAATATATTCAATTCATAAAATCTTAGAAATAGTTTCATGAACATCATGAGGATTATTTTGGGGCTGATGTAATATTAAAAAGGGGATAATACTTTTTTATAGAATTTAAAGTTAAAAGAAATACCAATTTACTAAATTTTATGTAGGAGGGGGAGACGTCTCGTATTGCAAAAGAAGAAAAAAATAATTATATCCACAATAAAAAAATACATAATGCTTTTAATCGGCTCTATTTTTACTGCCATTGGACTAGAAGAATTTTTAGTGCCTAACCAAATCATTGATGGCGGTATTGTAGGAATATCTATTATGGCAAGTCATTTGACTGGCATGCCATTAAGTCTGTTCTTGGTGCTGTTAAACCTACCTTTTTTATATTTGGGATATACGCAAATTGGAAAAACGTTTGCCATTTCAACCGTTTTCTCAATTTTATCTTTATCCTACTGGGTCTCAATATTTCATCCCATTACTGAAGTTACTAGAGATCTATTTTTATCGGCTACTTTTGGGGGAATCGTCGTTGGAATCGGTGTCGGCATAATTATCAGGTATGGGGGATCTTTAGATGGGACGGAGATAGTCGCCATTTTGCTAGGGAAAAAATCAGGATTTTCTATTGGTGAAATCGTTATGTTTTTTAATCTTTTTATTTTGGGCAGTGCAGGTTTCGTTTTTAGCTGGGATAAAGCCATGTATTCCTTAGTAGCGTATTTTATTGCTTTTAAAGTGATTGACATAACGATTGAAGGGTTAGATGAATCGAAAGGAATTCTGATTGTTACAGAAGCTCCTGACGAAATTGCAGATGCGCTAATGGCTCGTCTAGGGAGAGGTGTAACCATTTTTCATGGCGAAGGCGGTTATTCGGGAGAATCTAAAAAGATTCTATATTCCGTCATTACACGTCTTGAAATAGCCAAACTCAAAACGATTGTGCAAGAAAAAGATGAAACTGCTTTCGTTACAGTAACGGATGTACATGATGTCATGGGAGGCAGAGTCAAAAAGAAGTCAATCCATTAATGTCAAAAGTATGAATGTTCTATAAAGCGACGAAGCTAAAAAAAAGAGACACGGCTCTATTTGAAGAGCCTTGTCTTTTTTTTATTTAGAATAATGTAAACAAATTTTAACTTTCTTAGTGAGGCAAGCAGGCAATTGCAGGTCAAATTTATTCTTTTTTATAACCTATTTACCGAATGCTTATTTCCATGCTTATTTTTTTTTGTAGCAATATGGACAAATCTTAAGCATATATAGTAATGGGGGGGATTAAGATGGAAGTAATTTTTGAATATGAGATAGATGGAAGGATATATTCCGAAGATGAACCACCAAAAGAATTTATTGATGACCTGTTAAATGCTTTAAAGCCATTCTTTATTCCGCAAAAACAAAGCGAATAAATTCAGACTCGGCTTAACGTGGACAAGGTTTATATCATGCGTCAAGTAATAAGAGGAAGACTTGGTGCGTTTGTTTTTCGCGCGTTGTAACTCGAACATTGGAAACACGCCGCGAAAGAATTCTGTCAACCTTCTTACTTGCTTTAACAATACCCTGTTCCGCACAATTAGGCGTTATTTTAGCACTATTATCTGAATCTTCTTTATCAGTGGTAATATGGGGAGTCTATATGCTAGTCATTTTCACGGGTATTGGATGGCTGTCTGGGAAGTTAATGCCTGGAACTAGTAGTGCTTTTTATATGGAAATACCACCCCTACGTCTTCCAAAATTATCGAATGTTTTCCACAAGGCGTTCATCCGCATGTGGTGGTATTTTGTGGAAATATTGCCAGTTTTCCTCATAACGAGTTTTATTATGTGGTGTGGAGACCGATATGGAGTTTTATCTTATATTATAAGTCAACTAGAACCTATTATGGTATTACTAGGCTTGCCAATAGAAACCGCGCAGCCGTTCTTATTAGGATTTTTCCGAAGAGACTATGGGGCTGCTGGGCTATATGAGATGTGTGCTACGAATCGCCTAAGTAAAGAACAGCTATTGATTGCTAGTACGACATTAACACTATTTGTACCATGTGTAGCGCAAGTTGCGGTAATGATAAAGGAAAGAGGAGTATTTATCTCCATGTTAATGCTATTAACTATCATTTTTTTAGCTTTTATTGGCGGATTCGTACTATCTCATTTACTATACTATTGGTCAATTAGCTTATAGCAAGAATTGCCTTTAATGGCTATTTGCAAGGAGATGAAGATATGGTGAAGCCTGTACCCATTGTAAGGCTTAAGAAAGGGAATATGGTACGTGTTGTAAGGCTTTTACTAAGTAGCGAAGATAGTCATTTACGAAAAATGGCTGCCTTTGGAATCTTACCGGGGGTGCTGATTAAGATTTTACAAACCTATCCTGTTTTTGTATTGGAAGTAGGATATACACAGATTGCTTTAGATTTTGAAATTGCAAAAAATATTATTGTGACATTAGAATAAGGCTTAAGGAGTAGCGACGGAAATTAAGTATAGAGTTACATAAAAAAACTTGGCAAAATGCCAAGTTTTTTTATGTAACTTATTAGTAAGACGACTAAGAATTAGATTCTACCGCTTCATTTAAAGCAGCCATAAGTACAGTTATATCGATCCCGTGGGCTGAGGCTCCTTGTTCGATATTTTCAAATCGTGCAGCAGAGCAGCCGAAACATCCCATACCATGATTACGGAATACAGAAATAGTTTGTGGATATTTCTCTACCACCTCTAAAATACTCATTTTTTCAGTAATAAGCATCAAAAAACCTCCTAATTATTTACAGTAACTGCGATTACTATAGCATAGTAGCTCTTAATTGTCATTCTTTGTAAGGAAGAAGAATTAGCTACGTTTTGCAATATTCAAGACTAAAGTTAAGAAAATACGGAAGAAATTATTATTAGCTATTGTAATCAAAAACTGAAATGTTATACTAAGTTAGAATCGTATTTATTTTAGGGGGAAGGTAGAAAATTGTAGTTAATTAATGGATTTTTTTAAAAAATTATCCTGTATAAGGAGATGGTAAAAGAATTACTATGAATAAACGAAAGACATATATTACATTGGGAATTATACTATTTTTTTTCTGTATATCACTTTTAAAATTTGATTCTACTTCGGTTGTGGCTAGTTATAATGAAAACAACCCAATTAATCTTCAGAATATACCTATTTTGAATTATCACAAAGTAGACATATTAAATCATGCGTTGTCTGTTTCGCCTCAAGAATTTGAAGAGCAGATGGAATATCTATATAAAAATGGTTACCATACTATTACACCGGATCAGCTAATGGCATATTTAAAGTCTTGCAAAGAATTGCCAGATAAACCTATTTTGATTACTTTTGATGATGGGTATCTTGATAATTATACAAATGCGTATCCAATTTTGAAAAAATATGGTTTTACCGCTACTATCTTCCTAGTAACGAATTTAATTAATCATGATGATCGATTTATGACTTGGGACCAGGTTAGAGAGATGCAAAAGAATGGTATTGTCTTTGGTTCTCACACTGCAAATCATAAATCTCTTACGACTCTCACTAAGGAACAAGTTATGAGTGAACTGAGTGAGTCTCGAGATGAATTGACTCGTCAATTGGGGAAACCACCAAAGTATTTTGCATATCCAACTGGCACCTATAACGCAGAAATTGAAGAAATGGTTAGGGCTAATAAATATAAGGCAGCATTCACGATTGAATATGGTCAAGTTGGTGCTGATAGTGATTTATATTCATTACAACGTATTCCTATTTTTAAGGGACAAAAAACCTTTCGGAGCTTTTTTATTCGGCTAAATGGTGCACCTATCTTAGAAGAGTTAGGACTAATTAAAAGTTAAATATGTTCAGGACAAAGGGCCCTATTGATGGGCCCTTTGTCGTTTAATTAAAAATAATTAAAATCCTTCAAGAATTAGGAAGGATTTTTTTTTGTTAAAATAGAACACTAAAAGTGGGTAATTGTGGAGCGAAGTGGTGGATTAAATAACTTGGTGGTGTAAAATTATGTTAATGGGCGAGTACCTACATAGCATTGACGATAAGGGAAGGCTCATTTTACCTGCCAAATTTCGTGAGGAACTGGGAGAAAGTTTTATTGTCACCAAGGGCCTTGATAATTGTTTATTCGTATATGATAGAAAAGAGTGGGCTATCCTAGAAAGTAAGTTAAAACAATTACCGTTAGCAAAACCTGAAGCTAGAGCTTTTGTTCGGTTCTTTTTCTCAGGTGGAGCAGAGATTTCATGCGATAAACAAGGAAGGGTATTATTACCGAATAATCTTAGGGAATATGCGCAACTTGATAAAGATGTGGTTGTGATTGGCGTGTCCAATCGTATTGAGATATGGGACCGGACTAAGTGGGATAATTACAACGAGCAAACCGCTCCAACTGTAGAGAAAATAGCGGAGAGTCTAGTTGATTTAGGTATATAAAAGATAAATACTATTTAAGTTTTCATATAGAGTTTAAAATGGATGGGGTGAAGGACTTGGAATTTCATCATGTAAGTGTGCTACTAAAAGAAAGTGTAGATGCGTTAGTAACAAATCCTGAAGGTATTTATGTAGATTGTACGTTAGGTGGTAGTGGACATGCTGAGCAAATAATAAATCAATTACATTCTTCAGGTCGATTTATTGGCATTGACCAGGATCCAGCTGCGATACAAACAGGTAAAGATAGACTAGCAAATGCTAGTTGTCAAATAGATATTGTACAAGATAATTTTCAAAACATAGGACGTGTCTTAGATGAACTTCAAGTTAGTAAGGTAGATGGTATCTTGTTTGATTTAGGAGTGTCATCCCACCAGCTAGATATTGCTGAAAGGGGGTTCTCTTATATGCAAGATGCTCCGCTAGATATGCGCATGAATCCCAATAGTAGCTTTTCTGCTTATGATGTTGTTAATGATTATGAGGAGGAGCAGTTGGCCCAGATTATTATAGATTATGGGGAAGATCGCTGGGCAAAGAGAATTGCAAAATTTATAGTTGAGTATCGTAATGTGAAACCAATAGAAACAACTGGCGAATTAGTAGATATAATAAAAAGGGCCATTCCTGCTGCAGCGAGGCGTGATGGGCCTCATCCTGCAAAACGTACATTTCAAGCAATTCGGATTGAAGTGAATAACGAACTGGGAATCTTAAAAGAGGCATTTAATACTTCGATTGAGAGACTTGCGATAGGTGGACGATTGTGTATCATTACGTTTCATTCTTTAGAAGATAGAATTGCAAAACAAACGATGCAGAATATGGCAAAAGGTTGCATTTGTCCGAAAGAATTACCTATATGTATGTGTACAAATAAACCAAAGATTAAAATATTAGGAAAACCTCGAATTCCATCTGAAGCAGAATTAGAAGAGAATCCACGGGCGCGAAGCGCTAAGTTGCGTGTAGCAGAAAAAGTGGCTTTATAGGTAGCGTTGTAATATCATCAGGGATTACATTGGTCTAAATTTAAGGAAGGGGAATATATATGTTAGTAAATAAAAAACAAGATTGGACTATTTATCAACAGCAAGAAGTCCCATCCATTAATAAAACAAAGTTAGTGAAACCCGATATTGCTTTGCGAGTTAAGTGTTTGACAACTGTTATGATAGTAGCCTTTGCTGCCTTTTTCTTAACGGTAAGTAGTGAAGCTATTATTAGATCGGGTTATGAGTTAGTAAAGATGAAGTCGCAAGTTGTTAAACTGGAAAAGGAAAATGAGTTATTACAGTTAGATATTGCGAAACTAAGATCACCGCAACGGATTCAAACGATTGCTACTTCAGAACTTGGGATGGTGATGCCTCAAAGTATATACCGTGCAACTACTTCAGAAAGCAGCAGTAAGTTGAATGCCGAAAAGGAAAAAGGTATGCTTAGTATGGTAAAAAGCAAAGGACAATAAAACTAGATGGGGGAGTGGCCATTGGCGTCATCTGCGCATGTTACTATTAGGAAAAGGGTGACTTGTCTTTTTCTATTGATTGCAGTAATTATGGTAGCACTTGGTTGTCGTCTAATGTATCTCCAATTTTATAAAAGCAATTGGTTAACAGAAAGTGCCATTGATCAGCGCGTACGAGACATTCCTGTCGAAGCTAAGCGTGGTACAATATATGATCGTAATGGTAAAGAACTCGGTGTAAGTGTGAGTACTGAGTCTATTTATGCTATACCAGCTGAAATAGTAGACGTAGAAGAGACAGCAGCCAAGTTGGCTGCTATTTTGGCGTTAGATAGGCAGAAACTAACTGACAAATTGAAGAAGCGCCAAGCCTTTACATGGGTAAAGCGTAAGGTAGATAATGATATAGCCAAAGCTGTGAACTTGCTTAATTTGCCAGGGATTGGATTAACGCAAGAAAATCAGCGTTATTACCCAAATGATAGCCTAGCAGCCCATATATTAGGATTTACAGGCATTGATAGTCAAGGGCTAGATGGGGTAGAATTAACCTTTGACAGTTATTTAAAAGGTCGTAGTGGCAGTATTGTCGTTGAGTATGATGCAAGGGGGCAGGAAATTCCTCATGCAACCCATCAATTTGTCAAACCGATTAACGGATATAATATTTATCTAACAATTGATCTTGTAATACAACAAATTGTCGAAAGAGAACTTGAGAAGGTAATGCAAGATACAAAGGCTAAGGCAGCGACGATTATAGCCATCGAACCGAACACAGGTGAAATACTAGCGTTAGCGAACCGTCCCACCTATAATCCAAATCAATTTGCAGATTATGATCCAAAGTTATGGCGTAATATTGCTATATCCAATGCGTATGAGCCTGGTTCGACCTTTAAGATTCTCACGACGACTGCAGTGCTGGGTGAGAAAATAGTATCTGCTAATGAGCGTTTTTTTGATACGGGATCTGTGGAAGTTCAAGGCCGGACAATTCATTGCTGGAAAGCTGGTGGGCATGGCAGTCAATCTTTTAAGGAGGTTGTGGAAAATTCTTGTAATGTAGGTTTTGTAAATGTTGGACTTAGGCTGGGAGCTGATTCTTTTTACAAATATTTTACTGCTTTTGGTTTAGGGAAACCTACGAATATAGATTTGCCAGGCGAAGCAAAAGGTATTGTTATACCAAAGTCACAGGTTAAGCCGATTAATATTGCGACAATGTCTATGGGGCAGAGTATCGCGGTAACACCGCTACAATTACTAAACGCAGTGGCAGCAGTTGCAAATGGTGGACAGCGGCTTAGACCACAAATCGTTCGAGAGGTTAGAGATAAAAACGATGAAGTGATTCGAGGATTCACACCAGACATAATAAATCAAGTTGTTGATAAGCAAGCTGCGCAAGAAGTTAAAGAAATTTTAGAAAGTGTTGTAGAAAACGGCACTGGTAAAAATGCTTATGTTGAGGGCTATCGAATTGCTGGTAAGACGGGTACGGCGCAAAAAGTTGGAGAAGGCGGGTATATGCCAGGTAAATATGTAGCATCTTTTGCTGGATTTGCACCAGCAGATAATCCGCAGATCGTTATGGTTGTAATTATTGATGAACCTGTGGGCTTGTATTATGGTGGTCAAATCGCCGCTCCTGTTTTTAATGGGATTATGAAAGATGTTTTACAATATTTAAAAATTGCGCCTAAAGTTATAGAATCCCATTCGCCTGATGATAAAGAAACTCATATTATGGTACCAAGTGTGATTAATTTGTTGGTTACGGAAGCTGCGCAAGAACTTAAAAAAGCTGGTTTAAATGCTAGAATTGAAGAATCAGGCGAACGAGTGGCAGATCAAATTCCAAAACCGGGAAGCCGTATTCCTAAAGATTCGAGTGTCTTGTTATATACCATGACACCACGTTATGGCTTAGGTGAGATTACAGTACCTGATTGTAGTGGTCAGTCATTGCGTGAGGTAGCTGATATGTTGGCAGAAGTTGGTCTCAGCATTAAGCCAGTGGGAGTGGGTGTAAAAGCTACTAAGCAGCAACCTGCTGCTGGTAGTAAGGCGCCGCCAGGAAGTGAGATTACTGTATTCTTTGAATAACTAAGGAAGACAACACTTATGTTCTGATGGTGAAAGTGGACCACAAAGATAAAAGAACCATATCACGATTGATTTGTGGTCCACTGGTGCGCTATATTGAAGGTAATTTTACGGGGAATTCTTCTTGTTCAAGTTAACCGATATGGTAATCTACACATTGTTATGATAATATTGGTAACAATGGTAATAATAGTTGGAGTGTAGGAGGTAGTCACATGAAAAAGGAATTGCAAGAATTAATAGGTTTATTACCAAACGCTGTAGTGCATGGAGAAACAAAGCTTACTATAATGGATTTAGCTCATGATTCCCGTAAAGTAATCGCCGGGACATTATTCATTTGTTTGCCTGGAGTAAAGACGGATGGGCACGATTATATAATGCAGGCTTTTCACCAAGGTGCAGTAGCCATATTGGTAGAAAAAGATGTTGAAAATATTCCCCAGGGTTTAACGGTAATAAAGGTAGCTGATACGAGGGCAGCAATGATGATGATAGCTCCTCATTTTTTTGAATACCCAAGCCGCAAATTACGTATGATTGGGGTTACAGGTACAAATGGGAAAACAACCACTACCTATTTAATTAAAAGTATATTAAATAAGGCAGGGTATAAAGTAGGGGTAATCGGCACCATTCAAAATAGCATTGGCGACCGTATAGTACCCACTCAGAATACTACACCGGATGTAATTGATTTACAAAAACTCTTAGCTGAGATGGTAGCGGCTAGTATCGATTACGTAGTGATGGAAGTATCTTCTCATGCATTGGCTCTGAATCGAATCGCTGGTTGTGAATTTGATGTAGGTATTTTTACAAATATGACACGGGATCATTTAGACTTTCATGTGTCATTTGAAAATTATCTAGAAGCAAAAACAAAACTCTTTGAATTGCTTAGCATAAAGAATAGTTACAAAAAGGGAAAGACTGCTATTATAAATGCAGATGATAAGGCGGCTTCTTTTATAATAGAAAAAACAATGTGTAAAACCATTACTTATGGGATTGACAACAATGTCGATCTTAAAGCACAGAATACAAATATTAAGGCATCAGGTGCTCAGTTTGATATTGTTGGCTCTTTTGGTACAATGTCATTAGAGCTTAAAATTACTGGATTCTTCAATGTATATAATGTATTATCTGCAGTTGGGGCAGCCTTGGCAGAAGGTATAGATATCCAGGTCATAAAAGAAACTTTAGAAGAATTCCAAAGCGTACCTGGCCGATTTGAATTAGTAGATGCAGGGCAACCATTTAGTATAATTGTAGATTATGCTCATACACCAGATGGATTAGAAAACATTTTAAAGACTGCACAGCAAATTGCTACAAAGCGTATCATAGTAGTATTTGGTTGTGGTGGTGATCGTGATAAAACGAAAAGACCGATTATGGGAGAATTAGCTGCGAAATATGGCGACATTGTAATTGCTACATCAGATAATCCAAGAACGGAAGATCCTGAAATCATTCTTGCCGAGATTGAAAATGGCATAAAGGGATCTCTAAAAGAAGGAAAAATTTATGAAAAAATTAGCGATAGGCGCCAAGCGATTGATCGTGCCTTACATTTAGCTGAATTGGATGATATAGTGATAATTGCAGGTAAGGGCCATGAAAATTATCAAATTCTTAAGGACAAAACTATTTCCTTCGATGATAAAGAGGTAGCTTCGGCAATCGTCAAGGAGATGAAATAATGGCAGAGTTTACAGTTGAAGAAGTATGTTTGGCGACAGAGGGAAACCTTGTCAATTCTATAGGGCTAGTCAACTTCACTGGTGTTTCCACAGATACCCGTACTGTGAAGCAAGGCGATTTATTTATCCCATTAGTAGGGGAAAGTTTTGATGGGCATGATTTCATTGAACAAGCAATAAAGAACGGGGCAAGTGGTGTTATATTTAGTCGTAAAAATATGCTGATTTCTAAAGATATTACGGCTATTGAGGTTGCAGATACCTTATTGGCATTGCAAAATCTAGCTCGTTTTCATCGTCAGCGCTTTACAATTCCTGTTGTAGCTATTACCGGCTCAAATGGTAAGACGACTACAAAGGATATGGCTGCAGCTGTTTTATCAAGTAAGTTTCATGTTCTTAAAACAGAAGCCAATTATAATAATGAGATTGGCTTGCCGTTAACGCTGCTACAACTTACCAAGCAACATGAAGTAGCGGTGGTAGAAATGGGTATGCGGGGTAAGGGGCAAATTCGCCAATTAGCGAACATTGCATTGCCTACCATAGCTATTATCACGAATGTTGGTGAAACTCATCTTGAGTTATTAGGTTCAATAGAGAATATTGCTGCTGCTAAGGCTGAATTGCTGGAGTTTATTCCTAAAAGTGGCTTATCCCTATTGAATGCTGATAATAGTTATGTAAAAGAAATGTCCAAACAAGTGAATAGTCGCGTCCAATTTTTTGGTTTAGAACAAGGGGATATAAAGGCAGAAAATATTCAGATGGGAACGCAAAATATGAAATTTTCATGTCGTTTTGCTCATCATGAATTTGCTGTAGAGATTCCTGCAGTTGGTAAACATAATGTTTACAATGGGTTAGCGGCTATAGCTCTCGGGCTAGAACTAGGGTTGAGTGTTGAAGATATTTGCGCTGGATGTAAAAACTTTAATGCAAGTCCTATGCGGCTACATATTGAAAAAATTAGCGACTATCTTGTCATTAATGATGCATATAATGCGAGTCCAATGTCAATGGTAGCGGCGATTGACACATTGGTTGAAGTAGCTAAGGGTAGAACGGTTGCTGTACTTGGTGATATGTTAGAATTGGGTCCGGTTGCAATAGAAGCCCATGGAAATATTGGAGATCGGTTAGCTTATTGCCAAGTTGATATAGTTGTAACGGTAGGTGAATTGGCGACTAATATTGCGCGGCGAGCTAGTGCATGCGGTATAAAAAAGGTAATGGCTTGTGCTAACCATAAAGAGGCACAACAAGCATTACAAAAACTAATTGAGCCTGGTGATACTATTTTAGTCAAGGGATCACGAGGTATGAAAATGGAGAATATTATAAAAATGTTTTCGTAAGAGGTTATACGACAATAGCATGCTCTAGTGCTGCACATTAGAGCAGTAAAATTTTAAAAGTTTCTTTTTGATGGTTTAGGAGGTTGATTATGCAGGAGTTGTTATATGCTTCAGCAATGGCATTCATTATAGCTTTACTAATTGGACCCATGATAATTCCTGTTCTTAGAGGATTGAAATTTGGGCAAAGCATTAGGCAGGAAGGCCCTGAAAGTCATTACGCCAAAGCGGGTACGCCGACTATGGGGGGGATTATCATTCTAATCGCCCTTATCATACCAGTTGTTATCTTTGGGGGTAAGAGTTCAGAAATTTGGTTAGCTTTGTTTGTGACCTTAGGTCATGGTTTAATTGGTTTTTTGGATGATTTTATTAAAGTGGCCTTAAGGCGTTCTTTAGGACTAAAAGCGAAACAAAAACTTCTAGGTCAGATTATTATGGCTGTAGCGTTAGCATACATTGCTACGAATTATATGGGACGGGGTACTGATTTATGGGTGCCTTTACTAGGAATTACAGTTGATTTTGGTCCGCTGTACTACGTATTAATATTTTTGGTACTGGTGGGTACTACGAATGCTGTAAATCTTACAGATGGTCTCGATGGCTTAGCCGCTGGTACTACTACGATTGCAGCAGTAGCTTATGCAGTAATTGCTATGAGTTTTGCGAAAACTAACTTGGCTATTTTCTGTGTAGCATTAGCTGGTGCAAGCCTTGGTTTCTTAAAGTACAATGCTCATCCGGCAAAAATATTTATGGGAGATACGGGATCATTAGCCCTTGGAGGGGCATTAGCTACTGTAGCTGTTCTGACGAAAACTGAGTTACTGCTTGTTATTGTTGGTGGCGTGTTTGTGCTTGAGGCCTTGTCTGTGATCATTCAAGTAATCTCCTTTAAATTAACAGGCAAGCGCGTATTCCGTATGAGTCCAATACATCATCACTTTGAGCTAGCGGGCTGGTCTGAGTCTAAGGTAGTTACTGTATTTTGGTTAACAGGGGTCGTCTTTAGCGCCATCGCATTAGTTATTTTAGTTGTTAGTCAGACTGGAGGGATATAAGTGGATTTTATTGAAAAAAAAGTCCTGGTTCTTGGTGCTGGTATTAGTGGTATATCCGTTGCTTGTGTATTACAGAATCGTGGCGCACAGGTAACGTTAAGTGATTCAAAACCGCAAGAATTACTAAAAAATAAGGATTTTTCGGCTATACATGAAAGTGGTGTAACACTAGCTTTAGGTAGGCAAGATGAAGGGTTATTAGAAGGTGTAGACTGGGTGGTAGTCTCACCAGGGATATCAATTAATATTCCATTAATTAATAATGCTAAAAGTAGAAATATAAAAGTTATGAGTGAAATTGAAGTAGCATATCAATTATGTCCTGCTCCAATTTTGGCTGTTACTGGTACCAATGGTAAGACGACTACTACCACATTGATTGGTGAAATGGTGAAAACAACAGATCGAAATGTGGTAGTTGGCGGGAATATCGGTCTGGCTCTATCGCAAGAAGTAGCAGAAGTCGGTGAAAAAGGTATTGTAGTAGCCGAAATTTCAAGTTTTCAACTAGAAGGAAGTATTGACTTTAGACCTCGGGTGGCTGCTATCTTAAACATTACTCCTGATCACCTTGATCGGCATCATTCGATGGAGAATTATATCGCCATGAAAGAACGGATTTTCGCAAATCAAACAAGTGATGATTATATCGTTTTAAATTATGATGATCTGACTGTAAGAGAAATGGCTAGTAAAGTACCTTCCAAAGTATTCTTCTTTAGTCGACAGGCAGAATTAACGACTGGGATCTTTGTTAAAGATGGCATGATCATTATGAAGTGGCAAGGGAAGACTTATGCAGTAGTTCCTGTTAGCAAAATACAGCTAAGAGGTGGACATAATATTGAAAATGTACTAGCCGCCTGTGGTGTTGCTTTTTTTGCAGGAGTTTCCTTATCTGCGATGGTAAAAACTTTAATTAATTTTACTGGGGTAGAGCATCGTATTGAAATGGTATCTACGATAAATGGTGTTACTTATTATAATGATTCTAAAGCTACGAATCCTGAGTCATCTATTAAAGCGTTAGAGGCTTTTGATAAAAACATTATATTAATTGCTGGGGGACGGGATAAAAATACGGACTTAACTGTTTTTATGCAATTAATAAAGGAAAAAGTGGATCATTTGATTTTGTTGGGTGAAGCTAAAGAAAGGTTTGAAGTGGCAGCTATTGCACAAGGGGTTAATCAAATCCACAGTGTGACTAGTTTAGCTGCTGCTGTACAATTAGCACAGCAAATTGCCAAAAAACCACAAGTTGTTTTGCTTTCTCCAGCATGCGCTAGTTATGATATGTTTGCTAGTTATGAAGAACGTGGCAAATTATTTAAGAAATTAGTTTATGAATTGTAAGTTCGAGTGGCTAGATATCAATAGCATTTTACGTTAGGAGGGGAGCTCTTTTGGCGGTAAGACCTAAGTCGCCAGATTTTGTTCTGTTTTTTGCTGTTATTGCATTATTGATTTTTGGTGTTGTAATGGTTTATAGTTCGAGCGCAGTCTCAGCCTACGTTAATTTTAATGATAGTTATTATTTTTTAAAGCGCCAAATCATTTGGGTTACACTTGGTGTAATAGCTATGCTATTAACATTGAATATGGATTATCATGTGTGGCGTAAATTAGCTACACCAATATTAATATTCACACTCATTCTTTTAATCTTAGTGTTAATACCTGGACTAGGAAAAGTCGTAAATGGAGCTCGTAGATGGCTTGGATTTGGCTCATTATATTTACAGCCATCTGAAATTGCAAAATTAAGTATGGTGTTATTTTCTTCGGCTAGTTTAGCAAGGAACCAAGAGAAGATAACTACATTTTTAAAAGGGCTTGTTCCTCAGCTACTTATATTGTTGGTAGTATTTGGCTTAATACTAAAAGAACCTGATCTTGGAACTGCGCTGGCAATCGGTGGGACAATTTTTGTGTTGTTATTTACTGCAGGGGCAAAGTTATCTCACTTGGGGTCATTAGGTAGTGTTGGTGTTGTTGGTATTATTGCTGCTATAATTCTCGAGCCTTATCGTCTCAAGAGACTATTAGCTTTTAGTGATCCATGGTCTGACCCATTAAATACAGGGTATCATATTATTCAATCCCTATATGCTTTGGGTTCGGGTGGTTTATTTGGAGTAGGACTTGGACGTAGCCGTGAAAAATTTCTATATTTACCTGAGCCTCATACTGATTTTATTTTTGCAATTCTTGGTGAAGAGTTGGGTTTCATTGGTACAATAACGGTAATATTATTATTCTTTTTGTTTGCATGGCGTGGATTTAAGATAGCCATTTCTGCACCTGATATTTATGGTAGCATGCTAGCAACAGGCTTAACAACTATGATTGTTATGCAAGCGCTTATGAATATCTCAGTAGTTACTGCTTCGATGCCAGTTACAGGCATTCCATTGCCATTTATTAGTTTTGGCGGTTCAGCATTAATTTTTACACTTATTGGGGTAGGGATATTGCTTAATATATCAAGATACGTACAGAACAAGTAAAATAGTGGAGGGTAATGTAAGGCAGCCCGCCGAATTACTCTAGAGCCAATCCCAAATTAAATTCTTCTGACTTAAGGGGGCAAGTAAAGTATGCGAATTATTGTGTCTGGCGGGGGAACAGGTGGTCACATCTACCCCGCTATTACTATAATAAAAGCGATTAAAGAGAAGGTGAATTTTTCTGAGGTACTATTTATTGGTACAGAGCATGGGCTGGAAGCTGACATTATACCAAAAGAGGGATTGGAGATTCAGTTTATTAATGTAGCGGGGTTTGAACGGCGCCTGTCGGTAAAAAATATACAGACAATCATGAAAACGATAGGGAGTGTCTGGCAGTCGCGAAAAATCATTCAGAATTTTAAGCCTGATCTGGTTATTGGAACTGGAGGTTATGTTTGTGGACCTGTTTTGTTGGCAGCAAGCCTAATGGGAATTCCTACAATGATTCAAGAACAAAATGTAATTCCAGGAATCACCAATAAAATTTTATCTCGCTTTGTAGATAAGATTGCTTTAGGGTACGCAGAGGCGAAAAATTATTTTCCTAATCCTAATAAGACATTTTTTAGCGGTAATCCTATACGTGATGAAGTGATGCGGTTTAAACGTGAGGAAAGTATAGTTGCTCTTGGTCTTGATAAAACTAAGCGGACTATTTTAATATCTGGCGGTAGTAGAGGGGCCCGCAGCATAAACCAAGCTATGCTGCAAGTACATCAATATTTTGCCGACAGCAAAGAGATACAACTCTTGCATGTTACCGGGCAAAGCGAGTATAATGGCATAGTTAGAAATCTTAGCCAATGTGGTATAGATACAACAACAGCTGGAAATAGTATCATCAAACCATATTTATACAATATGCCGCAAGCATTAGCAGCAGCGGATCTTGCAATTTTTCGAGCAGGTGCCATTGGGTTAGCAGAATTAACGTCTAGAGGGATCCCATCTATATTAATTCCTTATCCATATGCTGCTGAAAATCATCAAGAATTTAATGCTAGGGTTATGGAGCAGCAGGGGGCTGCTATTCTTATTCGTGATACAGAATTAAATGGTGACTTGTTAATTAAAAGTATTAATGATGTAGTAAACAGTCCAGAAAGGTTAGAGACTATGGCGATTGCCAGCAAAAAGATAGGCCGTCCAGAGGCTGCCGAAAGTATTGCTAATATGGCTCTTAGTCTTATTAAACGACATTAAATAGTAAGCTGTAACACCCTCGTTAGTATCTGCATACAATAAAACACGCATAAGAGCTGGTAGGTAGATAGGGTGCCCAAGAAAGGGGAGAAAGTTTTTTGCTAAAGGACATAAAAAAAATTCATTTTGTTGGTATTGGTGGCGCTGGTATGAGCGCAATTGCCAAAGTTTTGTTAGAAATGGGGTATAGTGTTTCCGGATCTGATCTTACTAAAACGGAAACAACAAATAAATTAGAAAGCATGGGGGCTCGTGTATTTTTAGGGCATAGTGGTGAAAATCTCTGTGATACCCAAGCTATCGTAGTTTCAACAGCTATTCCAGAGACCAACCCTGAAGTTAAGTTGGCACGAGAAAAAAAGATTCCTATTTTTCATCGGGCAGATATCGTTGCCTATTTAATGCTACAATACAAGGGGATTGCTGTTGCTGGTGCCCATGGTAAAACAACGACTACGTCTATGATTGCTGTTATGCTTGAGCATGCTGGGGTGGATCCTACAGTGATTATTGGTGGTGAAGTAGATTACTTAAATGGCAACGCAAAGTTAGGGCTGGGAGAATATTTAGTAGCCGAAGCTGACGAGAGTGATGGCTCTTTCTTAAAGTTTTCACCTCATATTGCTGTAGTTACAAATATTGAAAATGATCATATGGATTATTACAAAACGATGGATAATGTTTTACATACGTTTAAGAAGTTCTTGCGTAATTTACCATCTGATACAGGACTTGGTATTTTGTGCTTTGATAACGCACATATCCGTGGATTAGTCAATGATGTAGATCGGCCTTATATCTCTTATGCGATTGATCATGAAGCCCAATATATGGCACGTAACCTTAGGACCCAGGGAGCAGTGACAACATACGACGTCTATCATGAAGATAAGTTACTCGGTAATATAAAAATTAATGTTCCCGGTAAGCATAACGTATCTAATTCTTTAGCTGCAATTGTTGTTGGTTTACGTGTTGGCCTAACCTTTGAACAAATTGTTGAAGGATTGTCCTATTTTCAAGGAGCTAAGCGTCGTTTTCAAACGAAGGCAAGAATTAATGGAGTTTGGATTATAGATGATTATGCACATCATCCTACAGAAATAACCACTACTTTGTTGGCAGCGCGTCAGACTGAGCCGAAGAGGTTGATTTGCGTATTTCAGCCTCACCGTTATTCACGTACTGCTTTCTTACGAAATGAGTTTGGTAGTGCCTTTAGCTCTAGTGATATACTAGTACTTACTGATATCTATGCAGCTGGCGAAACCCCGATTCCAGGAATTACTGGTGAGGTTTTGAAAGAGGAGGTTGAGAACCAAACAGGCAAGAAAGTAATCTATATCGCAGATAAAGATAAGATAGCTAGGTATCTCAAAGAAATTGTTGAACCTGGTGATTTAGTTATAACTATGGGTGCTGGAAATGTTTATCGTGTAGGAGAAGAACTAATAGAAAATTTAGTTCAAGAACAGTAAAAGCAGGTTTAATGGCTTAAGAGGATTCTCTCTATTGTAGAGTACAAAAATATACATTTTTAGTAAGACAAGACTGTGTTATCATGCCCAAAGGTTAGGTATGAGCTACTTTTGAATAAAAATATATGGTAAAGATAAATGGGTATTTTGAGACAGATTCTATGATGTATAAACTATATAAATTTATGTAAATAAGTTGATAACTTTTACATAACTAAGAGTTATGTCTTGCTGAGGCTTAGACATATCTAATTTTCAATGTTATATAGGGTGATTGTACTTTTCTAGGAGGGGTAGGCGATGGAGAAATTTATCGTCAAGGGAGAGGTACAATTAAATGGAACAATTAGAATGAGTGGAGCTAAAAATGCCATATTACCAATTATGGCAGCAACACTTTTATGTTCCGGAATAAGTATTATTCATGACGTTCCCTATTTACGGGATATTAACGTCATGCAGGACATCTTAGCATTACTAGGTGCGAAGATTACTAGAGAAAAGAATACATTAGTAATTGATACAACTACTATACAAGATACGGAAATTCCAGAACATTTAATGAGAGAGATGCGTGCATCCGTCTTTCTAATGGGACCAATGTTAGGCAGATTTCACAAAGTAAGAATGTCATACCCTGGTGGCTGTGCAATTGGGCCACGACCCATTGATTTGCATATTAAGGCTTTAGAAAAAATTGGTGCCGATGTTAAAGAAGGATTTGGCTTTATTGAGGCGCAAACCAATTGTTTAACAGGCGGTGAAATTAATTTTGACTATCCTAGTGTAGGAGCCACTGAAAATGCGATGATGGCTGCAGTACTAGCAAAAGGATCAACGATTATACGAAATGCTGCCCGTGAACCTGAGATCTATGACTTGCAAGTGTTTCTTAATAAAATGGGCGCAAAAGTAATGGGCGCTGGCTCTGATATTATTAGAATTGATGGTACGAATAAACTTACTGCTACTGAGCACATTGTAATGTCTGATCGTATCCAGGCTGGCACTTTCCTTGTAGCAGGAGCCATCACTCGTGGCGATGTGATGGTAGAAAATATCTTATCAGAGCATTTATTTTCAGTGACGGATAAACTAAAAGAAATGGGTGTGCAAATTACTACTGGGAAAAATTATATTCGTGTGCAGGGTGGAGATCTGCGTGGTGTTGATATAAAAACATTGCCATACCCTGGGTTTCCTACGGATTTGCAAGCGCCAATGCTTTCCTTGGTCACCAATGGCAAAGGCACGAGTATTATAACGGAAACTATTTTTGAAAATCGATTTAAACACGTAGATGAATTGATTCGTATGGGAGCCAAGATTAAAGTGGAAGGTCGTACTGCCATAATACGCGGTATACCAAAATTGACAGGCGCCATTGTTGCAGCACATGATCTAAGGGCTGGTGGAGCATTAGTTCTTGCCGCTTTGGCTGCTGAAGGAACTTCTGAAATAGAGAATGTCTATCATATCGATCGAGGATATGAAGCATTAGAGGAAAAGCTAAGAAGCTTGGGGGCTAATATCTCACGGCATAAAAAGGACTAGGGGGACGCAATATGAAAGATAAGAAAATTGCAGTGGTAATGGGAGGGCCATCCGCTGAAAGAGAGGTTTCTTTAAACACTGGTAAAGCAATTTTAGCTGCACTTAAAGAGTCAAACTATAATGCAGTAGGTATTGATCTTGAACCAACTCGATTTGTAGAGCAATTAACTGAGGAAGGGATTGAGGTTGTATTTAATGCGATTCATGGTCAATATGGTGAAGATGGAATATTGCAGGGGGCATTGGAACTTTTAGGAATTCCTTATACTGGATCAGGTGTGTTATCTAGTGCAATGGCTATGGATAAAGGGATATCTAAAAGAATGTTTTTATCTGCAGACATCCCAACCCCACGCTCTCTTTTATTTACAAAGGCTGATATGGACCGAGATTTAGTCGCGGAAATTGTAACGGAATTTAGTATTCCAGTTGTTGTAAAATCATCATCACAAGGATCTAGTATTGGTGTCGTTATTGTTGAGAAAAATGGCGATTTATTAGAAGCTGTTCAACAAGCTTTCAAATATAGTGATACTATTTTAATTGAAGAATTTGTAAAAGGTAGAGAACTAACGGTTGCTGTTTGGGGAAACAAGGAACCAGAGGCGTTACCTATTATTGAAATTGTACCTCATTCAGGTCGTTATGATTACCATTCTAAATATACAAGTGGTGCAACAGAGTACATTGTACCAGCTGAGCTGAATAAAGCAACTTCTACTCTTGTACAAAAAATAGCAATTGAGGCTTTTCTTATATTAGGATGTAGTGGTATTGCAAGGGTTGATATTATGCTTGATAGTAATGATAGGCCTTATGTGTTAGAAGTAAATACAATACCTGGAATGACAGCTACCAGCTTAGTTCCAAAAGCAGCAGCAGCAGCAGGAATAACATTCCCCGCATTATGTGAGCGATTGTTGTGCATGGTAACGAACAAGTAGAGTAGTATTTTAAAAGAATAGAGTTATATAGACAGTGTTTGTATGGGATCTAATAATTAACAGTTACTATGATGCTACACTAGCTTCACAGTGACCTGTAAAGGAAATTATTAGGCAAAATATAATATGCTGTCTACTTTTTATATTGCATTATGGACTAGAATTGTTGTATGATTATCTTTATAATTGTATATATCAACCTGTCCAAGGAGCGATGAAATGAGAGAACAAGAACCATTGCAGTATATGTCAAAAGATAAAGGATCAATACTGGGTCAAAGGTTTGTTGGACTTATTTTAGTCCTAGTTATCCTAATTGCAGGACTGTTATTTATCAAATCATCTTATTTTACAGTGGGGGCAGTGGTGGTGGAAGGCAATCACTATGTAACAGTAGAAGATGTATATCAGATAGCAGAGATACCTGAGAAATTAAATATCTTTAATTTAAATGCTGCGGATATAAGAACCCGTTTGCTTCACGATTTGAGGATTTCAGAAGTTGATGTATCAAGAAAATTTCCAGCTACTATTGTTATTAGCATAAAAGAACGCAAGCCTACGGCATATGTTGCTGGTAGTTATGGTTTTTTAGAATTAGATCAGCAGGGGGTTGTTCTGGCAGTAGTTAAAAATATCAAAAAGATGAATGTGCCAATTATTACGGGAATTCGATTGGATGATGAATATGTAGGTGATAAAATTGAAAATCCAGAAATTAAGAGTATTTTGTATTATTTATCGCTACTAAATGAAGATGTTTTAAATCAGATTTCTGAAGTTAATGCTACATCCCCAGAGCAAATCAATGCATATACGATTTCATCAGTGCATATTCGTTTAGGGAGTAGTGATAGATTGTCTGATAAGGCAAAGCTAACTAATGATATATTGTATGAGATTGGTAATAAAAAAATGATGGTAGAATATCTTGATCTTACGTATGCTTCACCGTTTATTAAGATAAAACAGTTAAATTAATTTAAAAAAATGTGGTTTTAGTGAAAGGAGAAAAAAGTTGCTACATCTTAAACAGGGACAGGCTGCTATTGCTTTTGTTTGTGTAGTGCTGGGATTCATGCTAGCAGTACAATTTCGCACGACACAGGATATTCGATCAAGTATTCCTTTTCAGCGTATTGAAGACTTATCGCAACGCTTAAGCCAGACTGAAAAGGAACGTGATATACTACTCAAGCAGGTTCATGAATTGCGTCAAGCGACAGAAGTAGGATCGGTAACAAAAGAAGTTGAGAATATTAAAATGGGTGCTGGTGTGGTTGCGGTTTCTGGTACAGGCCTTGTCATAACCATCGATGATAGTAAAAGATTATCAAAACCAGGGGAAAATCCGAACTTATATTTAATTCATGATGAAGATATGCTTAAAGTAATTAACGAACTATGGGCAGCTGGTGCTGAGGCTATTTCTATTAATGGACAAAGATTGATTGCTACTTCAGAAATACGATGCGCTGGGCCAACCTTATCAGTGAATAACACACGCTATTCACCACCATATGAGATATTAGTAATTGGTGAACCACAAACCCTAGAAAATTCTCTTAAAATGAGGGGCGGAGTAATAGAAACATTACAGTTCTGGGGCATTTCGGTAAGTGTTAAAAAACAGGATATGGTACAAATACCAGCATATAAAGGTGCCTTTCGTTTTGAATATGCTAAACCGGTAAAGGAAGGTGGAAAGTAATGGCTTTACCGTTAATTGGACTTATTGTTGGGATTATTATTGGGGCCTTTTTTCCATTAACCATACCCGTCGAGTATGCTAAATTTATGTCAGTTGCACTACTAGCTTCTCTGGATTCAGTATTTGGTGGTCTTAGAGCTGGTGCTGAGGAGAAGTTTGATAATACAGTGTTTATTACTGGCTTCTTCACAAATGCGTTAATGGCAGCAGGCTTAGTTTACATTGGAGAACGCTTGGGTATTGATTTATACTATGTAGCATTATTAGCATTTGGGTTGCGTATATTTCAAAATCTGGCAATTATTCGTCGTTATTTTTTAAGAAAATAATATATAAAAAAAATTTGCCGCTCATAAGAGCGGCAAAATTTTTTTAGGTTGATATTTCAAGTCTTTATTTGTAAAAAAATGTATAAATTTGTTCTAGTTTACGATAATTGGGACCTTTGAAATATTTTATTAGGATATAAGTCTTTTTATTAGAATAAAAAAAGGGAAATTGGTATTTATGTTGAAATAAATGAATGATGTATAATACTTTCAAATGAGGTTAGTCATGGATGGCAGATATATCTTAGGGATTGATATAGGGACAAGCACTATTAAGGTATTTATTGGTACATTAGATACTAATGGAAACGTTTTAGTTGCTGGTAGTGGAACCGCGCCGACAGTAGGTTTTAAAAAGGGTATATTTTCTGATCCTAAGTTACTTGCGATGACAATTAAACAAGCGGTTGATTGCGCAGTTGGAGCTACTGATATTTGCGTGAAAGATGCTTATATTGGTATTAGCGGCATAGAAATTAAAGCCGTTAATAGTTTGGGAAGTGTTTCTCCTTTACTTACTGATCAGATTACACAGGATGACATAAGTCGTGGGAAGCGCGCAGCTACATTTGTTGCTGTTACAGAAGATCACGAAGTTCTACATGTGTTGCCGCAAAAGTTTTTTGTTGATAAACAAAGGGTTGAATTACCATTACAAGAAAATGGCTCTCATTTAGAGGTACAAGCCCATATAGTAAGCATACCTAAAAAAATTCTCAACAGCTTAGTTAATGCTATCGAAGAGTTAGGTATAAATGTTGTAAATGTGGTAGTAAATTCTATTGTCGTTACGGAAAATATAAAATCTACTAGTAGTGGCAACTTTTTACTTATGGATATCGGGGCAGGGACGACAGAGTTAACGCTATATCAGGAAGGATATGTCTTTTTGTCAGCATCATTACCCTTAGGCGGAGATTACATTACGAGTGATATCATGCAAGGTATTTCCATTTCTTGGAATCATGCTGAAGAAATAAAAAAATATTATGCGAAGCTGGATAAACAATTACGAGGACAGGAAATTACGTTAGATTGTAATGCTTATAATACAACAGATAAACACATTCCATATGATTTTTTAAACGATATTGTTGAAAGTCGTGTCTCGGAAATTATCTATTTATTATCTGATTACTTAAAGCTATCGTTAGAAGAGATTCAAATCGGAAAAGTGTTTCTAACTGGTGGATGTGGAGCTATGCCAAGCTTTATAGAGTGTATAGGGACAACCTTTGGGGTTCCAGTTGAAATTATACATCCTAGCGATTTGCCTCCAGAATATAGTTCACCTGGAAATACTGCTTGTTATAGTATAGTAAAATATGCTGTGAAAAATCTGTCCAAGCCTCAGGTTGCTCCTGGTAGTAACGCTTGGCAACGATTGATGAATAGGTGTAATAAATTTTTTAAGAATTAAACATTTGTGACTAATAAGGGGGAAAAATTTTAATGCTTGAATTAGATATGGATTTAGATCGATTTGCTGCAATTAAAGTAATTGGTGTAGGCGGCGGCGGTAACAATGCTGTAAATCGTATGATTGCTGCTGGTTTGCATGGTGTTGAATTTATAACTGTAAATACAGATGCCCAGGCGTTAATGCACTCTCAGGCTGCTTATCGCATACAAATTGGTGAAAAACTAACTAAGGGACTTGGGGCAGGCGCGAATCCAGATATTGGTGAAAAAGCAGCCCAAGAAAGTCGCGAAGATATTATTAAGGCTTTACGCGGTGCAGATATGGTGTTTGTTACAGCGGGAATGGGAGGCGGCACTGGTACTGGTGCAGCTCCAGTTGTTGCCGAATGTGCTAAAGAAGTGGGAGCCTTAACTGTTGGTGTCGTTACAAAACCATTTTCTTTTGAAGGCCGCAGACGTCAAGCTCAAGCTGAAGTTGGAACTGCTAAATTAAAGGAAAAGGTAGATACTCTTATTACTATACCAAATGATCGGTTGTTGCAAGTAGCTGATAAACGTACTTCTATGATAGATGCTTTTCGTATTGCCGATGATGTATTAAGACAAGGTGTACAAGGTATATCTGATTTAATTGCAGTACCAGGACTCATTAATTTAGATTTTGCGGATGTCAAAACCATTATGACTGATACGGGCTCAGCGCTCATGGGAATTGGCTATGGTTCAGGTGACAATCGAGCTGTAGCTGCAGCAGAAGCAGCAATAAAGAGTCCTTTGTTAGAGACTTCGATTGAAGGAGCTAAAGGTGTTTTATTGAATATTACTGGCGGACCAAGCTTAGGTTTATTAGAAGTGAACGAGGCTGCTGCTATTATTTCTGATGCTGTTGATCCAGAAGCGAATATCATATTTGGTGCAGTTATTGATGAAAACTTCCAAGATGAAGTACGAGTTACAGTGATTGCTACAGGGTTTGATGGTAGACCTCTGAATTTAGCTGCAGGAAAAATTGAGAGTACAACAATAGAACCTTTTAAGGTTCGCGACCTAGATATACCAACGTGGATGAGACGTTAATATCTATAATTGCTATTTTTTGAGTATTAATTAAAATATATTATGAATAGTAAAAACGAATAAAAAGCATGTGAAACAATGAAATTTCACATGCTTTTTTTGTTCGTCTTTGTGACAAATAAAATGGAAAATAAAACCATATTTCTACAAAAAAAAAAAGACCTGTTTGTTATAATAAGAATAACTTATGCTTTGGGACAATAGATTATTATAAAAAGAGTATTACCAACAAATTGATGGGATGGTAATAAATGTGTATATATATGCGGATGTGCTTTTTATTATCAATATAATGATGAATAGTTCGATACTGTTGTTGACGGCTTGGACAGCAGGAATTACATACAAAATATGGCGTATTCTGTTAGCAGCCGCAATTGGAAGTTGCTATGTCTTATTTAGTATGTTAGCGAACGCTGATATCTTAAATACAGCGTTCGTTAAGATAGCAATGTCCCTATTGTTAGTTCTGATATCTTTTGGTTATCAATCTAGACGTAAATTACTTTTACTTTTAGGATCTTTTTATATTGTATCCTTTATTTTAGGAGGAGCAATCGTTGGATGGCTATATTTTTGGCACACTAATCATCATATGGACACCTTCACAACAGTGCTTATGAAACTCTCTTGGGAAAATTTACTATTTGGAGGGTGCCTGGGTATTTTCTTAATTGTTAGCATTGTGCGAAGCATGCTGCTTGGTAAGAAACATTGCCAAAACTTATATCAGACAACAATTGAATATAACGGCAAAAAGGTTGACATTACTGCAATGCTCGATACAGGTAATGGATTATATACACCAGTAGGTCGCAAACCTGTAGTCATTGTTAACCAAGGTGCCTTGGAGCCAATTTTAAGTGAGGGAGTGGTAACTTATCTACGAGAAAATAGTCCTGATCTTTGGCTAACGAATCTAACCCAATGCACCGATATAAGGTGGCTGGACCGCACTCAAATTATTCCCTACCACGCAATTGGTAGTCGTAGCATGTTGTTGGCTTTTAAAGCAGACTGTTTATTAGTGGCGAGCAAGTCAGAATTAATAGAAGTTCATGATGTGATTATTGCTATTTATAATGGTGCTTTGTCTGGGGATGGGAGATATGCTGGGTTGCTGCATCCTCAGATAATAAATGAACTATACAAAAAAGAGGGGGCAAGTGTATGCGCATGACATGGTCTATAGTTAAAATAGTAATTAAACTTAAAATGATTGGTATATTACAGTGGCTTGGAATATTAGAAACGGATGAGGTTTTTTACGTTGGTAGTACAGAAGTTCTGCCTCCCCCTTTAAGTAATGATGAAGAAGTATTTCTATTAAATCGTTTGCAAAAAGGTGAATTAGGAGTAAAAAGTATTTTTATCGAGAGGAATCTACGCTTAGTCGTTTACATTGCTCGTAAGTTCGAAAATACAGGTGTTGGCATTGAAGATTTAGTCAGCATCGGTACCATTGGCCTAATTAAAGCTGTCAATACATTCGATCCTGTCAAACGCATAAAATTAGCTACCTATGCTTCAAGGTGTATTGAAAATGAAATATTGATGTATCTTAGACGCAATAGTAAAACAAGAGCAGAAGTATCATTTGATGAACCTCTAAATATTGATTGGGATGGAAATGAACTACTATTATCCGATGTATTGGGTACTGAAAACGATATTATTTATAAATCTGTAGAGGAGGAAGTCGATAAAACTTTATTACATGCTGCGATGAATAAACTATGTGGTCGAGAACGGCGTATTATGGAATTAAGATTTGGACTACATGATGATGGGCTAGAGCGTACCCAAAAAGAGGTAGCAGATATGCTAGGGATATCACAGTCTTACATATCTAGACTAGAGAAACGAATCTTAAAAAAGATGAAAAAAGAAATGATGCGGATGGGTTAATAATCAATAACAATATCTCCTTTCTTTAATATGAATTTAAGACCACTATCCAAGATTGCTTTTCTTTTTTGCTCAAAGGTTATAGCTTCCAAGATCGCAGCAGGGTTAAAAGTTGTTTTCTTTGGTTGCTTTTCTTTAAGCATAGATTGAGATATGTCTATTTCCTTTTTTATAGTTTGTAACTGCTGATCTGCAGCTTCTATTTCAATAGTTCCATCCGTTACCCATTTTGTTAAAGCGGACTGTCTTTGCCTTAATGTATCGATATGTTTTTTAATTTTTTCATTATCTACAATTTCAGTCTTTTTATCTGTAATTTCTATATTGTTTTCTGCAATATAAACTAATTCGTCCCATACTAACTCGTCGTACTCATCTGACCTTAGGAGCCTAGAGTCGCAAGGACGCTTATAGACGTTTTTTGATGAACAAGAGTAGTAATGGTAGGTGTTATTTTTTTTGTTGCTAGTAATGCCAATCATGGCGTATCCACAATGTCCACAAATAATCTTTCCGCGCAATAAATAGTCGTGTTTAACCTTACGTGCTGCTAACAACTTATTTTCTATTAATCTTTCTTGAACGCGTTCCCATTGATCACGAGTGACGATTGCAGGGACTTCGATTGGTATCCATTCAGAAGGATCACGTGCTATTTTCTGAGTCTTATATTGGCTAATTTTTTTCTCATAGATTTTAAAAGCTTGCTTTGTTCCTGCATACATCTCATTTTTTAAAATTCGGTACACAGTCCCTCCAGAAAAATCTTTACCTTTTTTAGATTTTATTCCCATTGCTTTTAATTTTATTGCAAGTGATATTGTTCCTAAGTTCTCACTTAAGTAAATATCATAAATTAGCTTAACTGTTTTAGCTTCTTCCTCATTTATAATATAGTTGCAAATAGTGTAATCATAATCGTAACCCAAAGCACGATCATTAAAAGTAAGTTTACCTTTTCTTGCTTTTGCTCTTTTACCGCTCATAGTACGTTCTCTAATTTTAGCTTTTTCGTATGCTGAAATTGCTCCTTTCATACTAAAGAATAAACGTCCTTCTGGAGAAGCGTCGTAATCTCCAGTCACAAATAGCAATTCAATTCCTGCTTTTTCAATTTCATCGGCAAGTATAAGCTGCACTGTTAAATTACGACTCATGCGGTCAGGATCATAAAACATTATCCTACTCACGGTTTTATCCCTGATGCTTTGGCGTAGCCTGTCCAATGCTGGACGTTCAATAAATTCGCCAGAATAACCGTCATCAACAAAATTTACTACATCTGTTATTCCCATTGATGCATAACGGTCTTTAGCTGATTTTAGTTGGGCATCAATAGAATAACCTGTCTTTTGTTCTTCTGTCGATACCCGAGCATATATAACATTAATAATAAACACTCCCCTCATTATTAATTATAATCTATTAGGATAAAATGTAAACAAAAAAGAACCTGCCAATTAACCTGGTAGGTTCTTTTTCTCAACTATGCCATACTTCGTTAATAAATAATCAAAAGCTTCCTCTGTCAATCGTGATATTGGTATCTTTGTTTCAGTAGATAATTTTCTAATTGAATCAATTTGCCAAATTGGTACAGTAGTACTAAAATGCCCTCTATGTTTTAATTCTCCCATGTATTCACCTCGTAATAATAATATCATTACAGGTAATAGTTGTAAGCTGACTTAAGCTTCATCTAGCTTAAGCAAATTTTTAAAAGAAAATCGTATGTCAAGCAGGAATTTGCCACTTTGTCCCAAAAGGCAATTATATGCCAATAAACGAATATTACAAAACGATAAGCGGGAATTACAAAAACCGACAAAAACTGTTATAATAAGACATTGACTTTATACCAGTGGAGGCGGTTTACTTTCAAGAAAAAACTCAGAATAGAGTCCCTTCGCATTCAAAACGGACTTACCATAAGGGGACTTGCTGAGTTGTCAGGTGTCTCTAAGACGGCAATTGGTGATATTGCAACAGGTGTAAAAACATCTATTAATAAAAAACAAGTGCAAGGATTTTGTAAGGCGTTTAATTGCAATCCTGAAGACTTGTTTGAGTGAGGATGATGTAAAATGAAAAACAAAAATACAAAGAACTCGCTTTATAGACCACCTTAATAATGGTGGTCTATTTTATATTGTCGAATTATAAGATAAACTGTATTAATTGTTTTTAAGATTTTATATTATTTTCATGGTATAATTAAATACAAATAGAACATATGTTCGATACAAAATAACAAGAGAGGCGCATTAATTATGGCAAATGAAACAATAGATAAAGAAGAATATAAACTTATTGACTTTAACGGTGAAATACCATGGTTAAGATTGCCGAATGGTACATATGCTGTTGACCCGTTGTATGAAAATAAATTTAAAAGCATTCCTATAAAATAATATATACATAATTATAAAAAATAAGAGGTACAGCTTAATTGCTGTGCCTCTTTTACTTTGATGCCCATAAATCTATTAACTTTTCAAGGGTTTCAGGAGAAAGCCCTTTTTCTCTAGCTTTTGCACTTAATACAATGTAAGGTGCATTTTCTTCATTAAGGACAAGTTTCATTAGTTTATCATCTACGTTTTCAAAATTATCAATTACGATACTATCTGCTAATAACTCGTCAGTAGAAACATTAAATATCTTCGCCAGCTTGGTAATATGATCAATATTTAGCCGTTTACCGTCTCTTCCAGTCTCTAAATTGTAGTAATACTGAGGCGTAATACCAAGCAAAGCAGCTATCTTATTGCCAGACCTTAAATTTTTATCTGTTTGGGACAATCTAATTTTTCTTATATTGTTTTCCATTTGTAAAAAATCACCCTAACATTTCGTTATTTGATTATATCTTATCCCATAAGGATAATAAAATCAATATCCCTATAGGTTAAAAAACAATAAAAAACTGCGTATTTTTAAGCTATAGGGAGATAATGCTTGCAAATACTCTCAAATACTATCCTTATGGCTTAAAATGATGATTGTTAATAGTAACCCATTGGGATACAATTCAACCATAAGGTTAAAACATAAGAAAAGGGAGTTGTAAACGTGGATAAGTTTTCTGAAGTTGTAGTTGAACAACTAAAAGATCAAAAGATTAGTATTCCTGACTTTGCCAAGCAAATAGGCTTTTCGGCTACATATACTTACAACTTGTTAAATGGTAATAAGCGATGGAACGCTGATTCAACGGCTATGGCATGTAAAGTTTTAAAACTAGAAATAGAATTTAAAAGAGCGGAAGGAGCGTAAGCTATGCCTGTAGTGGAAGTAAAATCAAGAAATAAAAATTTTAAAACTAAGCAAGAAGTAAAGTTTCAATACAGAATAGCAGGTATTTTATATAATGATCCTCCTGAGTCGTTTAAACAACATATAGGGCGGGTTATATCAAATGTTTTGTGTAGATAATTTTTTTTATTCATAACTGCGAAAAATTTAAATATTCCCCCAGTATAGAGTATGCATATGCATATGAAATTATACATAGGAGGTGAAAAAATGTTTTGCGCTAGATGCGGTAAACCAATATCAAGATTTGAACCGCGAATATGGGCTGTACTACCAGGAGGGAAGAAGATGGAGCCAACTTGCAGGGATGATCGTCTGTGTTGCAAACTAATTCCAAAACGTAAGCAAGCATCAAAGAAAACTAACCTAGTTAGAAGGTTGGCAATGAGGTATGCATTATGAATAAAGATTTAAGACCAGCACGTAGATTAATAAACGGCATGACACTCGAAGAGTTTAAAAAACGTTTTATCAAAGACCTAGAAGACGCAAAACGTAAAAAACTGCATAAAGAAGGTCATACGGATGATGAAATTGCCGTTTGTTGTGGTGTTGCAGTAAAGAAAATTACTAGATGGAGACTGGATATGAAACTTGCAGTTAATAGCGTAATACATGGTAAAAGTTTTAAAAGTGATATTGAAAGCAGAAAAAGACTAGGGCATAATCGCCAATTATAAAAAGGTTAGCTTGAATTAACTTATGCCTTAAACCGCGTGACCAAGACGCTAGGTAATGGAGATTATTTCGCACAGGGAGGTGATCGAAGTGTTACAACCGCGCAACGTCGTTAGTATCGGTGAATATAGGCAGATCCACAGAGTTAGCAAACAAACAAAGCCGAGTCAATGGAGTATTTTGTGGGATATGTTATTACAATTTGGAGCAGTTGCATGTTTTTTAATTGGTGCGTGTTTAGCTTTTGGGGCATAAAAAAAGACCACTTTGCAGAGTGGCCCTTAAGAAATCAGTTAATTGGATTGTATCACACCGTATGTGAGCAGTCAATGGGAGGACATTAGGTTGGAACATACATTGTATGTAGCGACGATAGTAACCGTTTCCTTTATTTCAGGTGTATTTGTAACCCTATTTTACGCGATAACTCAGATAGAAAAAAGAGGTTATAAAACAGGATATGATACTGGTTTTGATAACGGATATAACCGGGGTAAAAACAAATGAGCTTATACCAGAATCAAGGAGCATCATGTATTACTTGTGTGTGGCAAGAAGGAGCCTTAGAAGGTTTTATCAATGCTATACGCAGGTGCAAGAAATGCAGGAATAACGTTAATCGTCCAGGCTGGGACCCAAAGCCAAATGTAAAAATCCAATACATAAGCGTAATTAGTAGAAAAAGCGGAATTACCGTTAGAAAGGTGATTGAACCATGAAAATTACAAAAGGGAAGCGTAGAGGAAAGAACATTGAAATTGAGGAGATCCAAATGTCATCTATGATGTTGTTGCCGCCAAGAGCTGAGGTATGCCAAGAGTGTGCAGTGGATCATGACCCGTTATTTCCTCATAACCCACAAAGTTTGTATTATCAAATGAAGTTTCAAATGGAAAATGGGCGTGGTGCTACATGGGTTGATGCAATGGCTCATTGTTCGGACGAGATGAAAGAAATTTGGACGGAAGAATTGCAAAAAAGAGGAATAAATATTTCTAATTAAATAGTGAAGGGGAAATATGATGAAATCAACAGGTATTGTTCGTAAAGTGGACGAGCTAGGCAGGGTTGTAATTCCAATTGAACTTAGAAGGACCTTAGATATTGCTGAAAAAGATGCTTTAGAAATTTACGTTGATAGTGACCGGATTATATTACGTAAGTATGAGCCAGCAGTAGATTCACCAAGGGCATTGATTCGGGAGTTTTTAGAGTCAGAACAAGCTATCGTGTCGCCAGATCTTATTAACCGTATGCGTGAAGTGGTAAGTAAATAATGAGCGTATTAATGGACGCACTAAAACCTGGTACCTCAACTGACATTGTCACAGTATCATATGTTGAAAAAGTACCTTACGGTGAGTGGTTAGCTCAAAAACAATTGGAATACGAAAGTAAGTCAGGGCCTGTCAGTGTAAGAGTTGATAAGGATGAATGTGAACGTTTGCTAAGCGAAATTAGGGGGCGCAATAATGGATATAGTGCTGACCTTAATCGTAGTGTATGTAGCAGTGACATTCGGCAAGTACCTAACGTGGGGAAGGCAGCTTATATCCCAATGGCAGAGTACAAAAGCAATAGAAATTAAAACAATGTTAATTGACCAGATGGAAAAGACTGGGGACTAGTTTATAAATAAAAAACGCTTACAACTACGGCAAATAGTTGTAAGCGTTTCCTAAAAAGATCGTATGTAGATATAAAATCAACTTGCTTTAATTATACTCTACATACGACAAAAACTCAATAAAAAACGGCTCTCGAAGCCGTAATAAACTTGATAAAACTAATTAATCTTAGGACAAAACTATACACCTTATATGAGTAGTATATTCCATTCGTAAATAAATATACCTCAATAGGAAAAATAGTTGGAAATGGGAGAAATTACATGTCGTATAAAAGGAAAAGGATACAAGCTGGAAAGATAATTGACAACATCGATTACCACACCATTAGAAATAGCTCCGCTAAAAGGCCAAGAAGAGAAAACCAAAATCCTACATCAGGACCACAAGCCAAAAGCAATGAAAGAAGGGCATACGAAAAACTCTATTACCTAATGAGTGCCAACTTCCATGAAGATGATCTTTATCTTACTTGCACTTATGGTAAAGAAATGGAAGAACCAAAACCAAAAGAGGCAAAAAAGTTTCTTAATAAATTTCTTGATAAATTGCGTACCCAATGGAAGAAAGCAGGAGCCGTACTTAAATATATAGCGGTAACAGAACATAAGAAAGGCCGTATACATCACCACATCCTAATAAACAATATCGGGTTAGGCATAAAGCACATTAAAAAGTATTGGCAATTAGGATTCACAAAAATTCAGATGTTTGCAGGCGAACCAGAAGATCATGAACGCCTAGCAAATTATTTTATCAAAGAAAGTAACAACACTTTCAATGCATCAAATGCCGATGAAAAAGTTCATGGACTGCGGTGGACAAGTAGTAAAAACCTAATCCATCCAGTGCCGGAAATAAAGACAGTACATGCCAGTAGTTGGCGAGAAGATCCAAAACCAATCAAAGGGTACTATATAGCCTTTGTCAATCGCGGATTTACCGAAAATAATTATCCATACCGACATTACCGCATGATAAAAATACCAGAAGACGATCAAATAACTTTCAGAGGGGGATAAAAATGAAATGCATACCAGGACCTACTACAAGAGACTATTGCCTAAAATGCAACGGCAAGGGGCGGGTAGTTGGTTATATAAGTCCAATGGTAAATATGGAATGTCAGGAATGCGGTGTAACATGGCGTACATTATCATCACATTGCGAGATTTGCAAAAGACCAAGCGAAACCCCTTACTATACTGATTGTAAATTTTGTAAGCCAAAGAAAAAAGGAGGCGAAAAACTTGAACAAAGTAATCATAGTCGGGCGACTAACCCGCGATCCAGAAGTCAGATACACCCAAACGGGAAAAGCAGTAGCTTCTTTTAGTGTGGCGGTAGATACAGGGTATGGTGAAAATAAACGCGCTGATTTTATTCCTGTTGTAGTATGGGACAAGTTGGCCGAGGTTTGTGGAAACAACCTTACAAAAGGTCGTCGTGTACTAGTGGAAGGGCGTTTACAAATCCGTGATTATGAAAAAGACGGAATTAAACGACGTGCTGCTGATGTAGTTGCCCAAAACATAGAATTTTTAGATACCAAGAATCCATCAACCCATACAGCTGCATCAAGTAACGGTACTACTGCATCTGATAAAAAAAGTCCAATGGATAATTTTGGGTACGAAGTACTTCCAGACGATGAAATCCCTTTTTAGCTAAGCCCTCACGGCAGAGGAGCATAAAGAAAGCCCAACATCTCATGCAACGAGGGCATAAAAAATAAATTAATGGGGTGGAGAAATGAACAATTATTTATCAAGCAGTGAAAAAGCGCAATTCATACGGACCATATGCATGAGCGACGTTCTTAAAGATGCAATCGATATCTATGCAGGACTCGAAAGCACGGATAAAGCGTTTTTATCCGAACTACGGCACGGTAAAACGAGAATAAATAAAGCCATTGCTTACCGCCGTAGTGCATTAGATAAAGAAGCCGACGAAAAATTAACTGCTTCAGTAGCTAAATTGCATCCAATGTTTCTGCCTACACCTGAGGCCAAGAAAGCTCACAAAGAAATATTGGAACTACAAACTACGTTACCGATGAATGTAGAAGACTTTCAGGACTGGTACTCCTTTGTGATAGAGACAACCTGCAAAACTTGCACCAGGGCGGATTACGAAGAGTGCCCGGCACGTAGGGTTTTAAATAAATATGAAGTATTTCCGTTTGATCCTGAGGCAAAAAACAAATGCCAGTACAGTTATGCCATGCCAGAAGAAAACGAGATTGCCAGTCTAGGAATTGTATCTGCCGTTACATCTAACGACACCGGGGAAACCCTAGCAAAAATACAAGATGATTGTGAATGTGTAGAACTGAGAGAAGCCAAGCAGCAAATTAACATAATGGAAAATGATTATAAAGCCCTATATGAAAGGAATAGAAACCTTATTCAGCAAGTGGAAGAATTAACCATTGAACAAATAAACGATAGCCTTGAATGTGATAGCGAAGAGGAAACAGGCGATTACATGTCAATTGAAATTCTACTCAACACTGGGGAAAAGCCTTCAATGTGTCTGCCAGCGCGAATGGTTGAATGCCTCATGGAAGAAATTAAACGTCCCAATCGTTTAACACGTAGCATTTGCTCTCAGCATGTAAATGACGAATTAATAACAATTGATATGCAGAATGTTGTCGCTATACATGTAACTGGACTACCGGAACTAGACTGGATTAGACCGCAGCCAGTATATGAATATACAACAGAACAAGAAAGGTACCGCGTAGAGTGTAAATGTGGAGCCGAGTATTTTTGCAATATGAATCCTAGTAGACCAAAAGCCCGCTGCCGTGATTGTCAAAGTATTGTTTACGCGGATCGAGGGGCGGGTAAGGTAGTTGATCCATGTAATACAACAGGGGCAACATTATTAACAAATCGTTACTATGTTGAGGACAAGCCAAAAGTTAGTGAGCACATAGAAAATTCTTCAGGGCATGATCTAAGAGAGATTAGTAAAAATAATGGGCGTGGTTATAAAGATCCATGCAAAATCCTATAAGGCCAGACAGGGGCGTGAGTGAAATGGGGAGATCGCCTGTAATATGTTGCTTCAAATGTGATGTTTGCGGAGAACATTACCGTATATTAGATAAACATAATTGTAAAAAGAAAAAAAGGAGAATGAACATGAAAGGATATGTTTCTTATACAGAGGTAACTAAGGCTATTTTAGATAGTTTGCAAGTAGGTGATTTAGTAAAAGTTAGCGACTGGAAAAAGCCCATGGAGATAAAAGGTGTATCAGAAAATTACGCTGTAATGGTGCAAAAGAACTTCGGGGATACATATTATTCAGTTATCGAAAAGAAACCTCGTACTGCAGGGCAACACAACGCCATGCGACAAGGGTTTTTCCACTGCGGTAAAGATGACTATATATTTGGTGCTACGGAATTTAAATATAGGTTTGATGATGTCGAAGCGGTAACAAGCTATTTAGCCGAATTTGAAAAAGGTGAAACGCACTTATCGGAACGTACTGCAATTACTATTTCACAGTTGCAAGTTAAACATAGAACGGTAAAAAAGTAGGGGTTATATACATTAGAGCGTAAGGGAGGGTTACTAATGGAAACAGATGTAATTGAAAAGATTGAAAAAGGTGAATGTATGGTAGCTGTATGGCCTTTCGGTAGAGAACATACCACACCAGAACAAAAACAATTAACGGATGAATTAATGAATCATGCAAGGCTGGGATTAGAAGCCGAAAAAAGATTGAAAATGCTTATGGCTGAATGGCCTAAAGACTTAAAGGTCCCTGAACCTTTGCAGTACCTATTTTGCTACCGAGAATTCTTAAAACTGATAAATGAAGACTTGTTACCGCGAATTTTGGAAAATGATAAATAATTGCTCTGTAAGTTTGAGGATTACAAGGCACATGGTTGGCCTGCATGAGGATGGTAGGAAAGAGGTTATATTGGGGAGGGCGGGATAACATGGCAAAAGATTGTGAAATAACGATAAGGTGTACAGTTAAAGGGCCGGATAACATGAGAACGTTAAGCGAGATCATTGAATCAGCGAAAGACGGCAAAATGCCAAGCTATGAGGAATGCTATTGGGCAATGTTGTGTTATGAATCTATGTTCAATACAGACCATAGAGCATTACGCGAGGCGTTGTTAAATGAAAAACCGCCTCAAGAATTTATTCGTAAGCTTAAAGCTGATAACTCATTCAATATGTATAAAAATGCTCTTAATAAGCCTCCTAAAGAATTTTTAGGGCCGAATAATGACCCTAGTAATCCAGGGTATCAAGAGTTTAGAAAAATAGGGAAAAAGCTTATTGAAAAATTCATCAACAAGGATGGTGAAAATTCATGAAAGCAATAACCATCCTGCAACCGTGGGCGAGTCTAATTGCCTGCGGTGCAAAGCAGATAGAGACTAGATCATGGTCAACTAAGTATCGGGGTAAGATTGCGATTCATGCGGGACAAGGTTGGGGGCAGTGGCAAAGAGATATTGCTTTTACAGATACTTTTAAAAATGTCTTGCAGTTCCCAATACTAGGTAAATATTATGGTGCAGTCATTGCAATAGCCAACCTAGTAGATTGCCTCAAAGTAGTTGGAAGAATATCGCTTACAATAGGCGATCAGAAGCGTGTTGCTGCCATATTAGAAAACGATGTAAAGGTAATGGGAAATGAATATGCATTTGGTGATTATACACCAGGTCGTTATGCGTGGATATTAGCCAACATACAAGCAATAGACCCAATACCAGCTAGAGGGCAGCAAAGGCTTTGGAATTGGGCGGGTGATACCGCCTTTCATGGGGAGGGAGAATGATGGCATTTATAGGAGTAGTAAACATTATAGAACGCAAGAAAAGACTACATTGTGGTTATAAGGTTAGATTGGGTAGTTCCGTGAAATTAGCTAGTATTTGTAATCAAGTATGGACGTTAGATGATAAAACATATGAAGCTAATTCGTCAGAAGTAACATGTAAGACTTGCTTAAAAGTGTTAGCCAAAGCAGATGAGAGTGGAAGAGTTGACTTTGGGAGGAAACGGTGATGGATGCTAAAACAGCAGCAGAAATTATGCGCGGTAATTGGTCAAAGTTGAAAGTAAGGGATATTCATAAAACATATGATGAAATTGCCGACTTCATTGAGCAACAAGAAATCTACGCTGAGCTGGGGCGGTTGGTGGTTGGATGTAACAATGGTATTTGCCACCACCTACACTACAACGAAAAATGGAATGCTTGTAGGCAATGTTGTGGATTTAAAGCTTGCCAAAAACGAGCCGAATTACTGGGGGAGGGACAGAAATGAGTTGTAAATGCGCTACATTTGATCCTGAAGAGGGACGTTATTCTTGCAGTGTTAGTGGTGATGGTTGTGTGTTTTTATATAATCCTGACTCTAAGAGGTGCGCGGAGTTGTATGGCGAGGGACCAGATGCTGAATTGCTGGCGGAGGGGTGTGCAGTAGATGAAAGAACATGAATATATTGCAAGGCAACGCTACAGGAATGACCCGCAATATTATAATCTTGTAAACTTCCTCGAAAAGTTTATGAATGAAACCAAAATATCACCTAATGAGATCCATGATGCTGTTAATTTAGCAGCAGATGTGCGTAATATGGTTGAGTATACGTTTAGAAAAAATGCGAGGTGTAAACGATGAAAGCTGATTATGAGCAAATAGATCAATTCATTACCAGAGAGCAGGTATTAGCAGCTAAAGGTCATGAGTTAAGCCTATTAGTAGCAAAGCATATCATGCATGATCATATAACTATTATTTCAATCCATAATGACACAGGTTGCCAGGATATCGAATCATGTAAAGATTACGCACTAGACATTGCAGCAGCATGGGAAATCGTTAAAAAGCTTAAAGATGATGGATTACTGATAATTATGATTGATACTCCAAAAGACTATTATCATTTTAGGGTTTTAAAAAATGGGAATGGCTGGCGTGGATATAAATCAAAAACGGCACCAGAGGCAATATGTAAGGCATCCTTATTAGCCATGTTGGAGGTAGAAGCGGGATGATTATCGCATATTGCAAAAAATGCAGAAAGAGGCATGAAGGAAATGATTTTGGGGTTCTTATGGAAAATGACATAGTGGAATGTCATTCATGTTCTGATGATGGTAAATTTCATCTAGAAGAATCAGGGGAATGGAAATGAACGAGAAATCATTAAAGAACATGGGATCACTGGAACTTATGAAGCTGGCAAAGCTAGGACAAGCCACAGAAAAGGGACTAAAGGTAATTGTAGAAAGTATCCCATGCAAAGGAATCTATCGTTCTAGCCCATGTAAAGAAAAAAATACCTATACACTTGGATGTGCGTTAAGGTATTTCTGTGAATTAAAGACAAAAGAAAAGGAGGCGGCTATACATGATAAGTAATCCATATCCTTCAAAGGGAACCGCTAAGAGTGGAGCTAAGGTATATGCAGCAAATAAAGGATTAACTAAATTTATTTTAATAGTTGACCCAGAAAAGAAATGGTACTTATTCTCCGATGAAGATAAAGCACCAGAAGCAAAAATGATAGTGTTTGGAAGATTCCAACTCGTGAAAGGAAAATGGCGTGATAAAACACCTCTAGCAAAGGTAACCAAAGGAGACGTTTGAAAAGATGGAAGGTGAAAAACTAGTCCTTGTAAATAAAGTAGCAAAGAATATCCTATCAATTGGTCAATTCGGATTATTTCAAATTCATGAACTGAATTTAATTGCAACACATTGGTTTATGCTCAGTGTTACCGAAGATCAATTTTGGAAAATCCAGTGCAAACTAGAAGCTAAGCAAAAAAATGTTTGGCTGTATAAAGGTAAAGATGAAATGAGAGTCTGCACAGGTGCAAGCGAGGATGAAATATATGCACTGTATCACAGTATCGTATGTGAACAATCAAAACCTATCAACAGAACACACTTGACCTTTGGAAACATTGAACTATTTACCGACGACTCAAACTATATAGGCGTTCCTACAAAATACCTTGAAATGATAGATTACCCACCAACTGTAAAAAGAACTCCAGGAAGAGAAAGTGTAGTAGTCGATGAAGTCCACGTCTTCACAGTAGTGAGTAAAGAACATACTGAGTCAAAATTTCTAAAACAATTAAGTGTATAAGGAGGCCCACATGGAAACAACATCTATCGTAAACAACAAAGGCGGCGTAGGTAAAACAACAACAGCCGTAAATCTAAGTCATATTTTAAGTCAATATTTTAATAAAAAGGTGCTTTTAATAGATTTAGATCCACAAGGTAACGCGACAAAATTCCTTGAGATGCAGCACCATAATGTAACTATTGCCAATGTATTGACCGAACGAATAGATATTAGAAATGCAATTTATCATACAGAATATGAAAACCTTGATATCATTACAGCCAATAAAGAATTAAAAGATGCATTTGAAATTATTACCAAGGACGACAATATTATCGGGAAAAATATGATTTTAAAGAATGCATTAAGCCAAGTACAGAATGAATATGATTTTTGCTTTATTGACAATTCGCCATATCTAACCATTGGTACAGATAATGCATTGGTCGCCAGTGACGAAGTGATTGTACCATTAAACATAGACATCTATGGATTTTGGGGACTAAATCAGCTTACAGACCTAATTCAAACGGCAAGAGAAACAAACCCTTCTTTATTCTTTCGAGGTTGTCTAGTGACCAAGTATGTAAAAGATGAAACGAGCGAGGAATACCGGGAAGGACTAAAAAATCAAGATAATTACCCTGTCTTTGCTACACACATTCGAGATACTAAGAAAATGAGAGAGAGCACATTTTCTAAAGAACCGATTGCCGAATACTCGCGCAGAAGTTCCGCGGCAGTTGACTATATGAAACTAGCCGAAGAATATCTGAAAAGTTAATGTATCCAATTTGGATACAAAGGAGTGAAAACGTTGAAAGAAAAGAAAGTGGGCATTAAAGAATTATTAGGACTTGACAAGCCAATCAACGAAAATATTAAACCAAATGTAAAAAACGAATCAGATCCTTTTGAAATTATAAAAGTTAGTGTATTTGATATAGTTCCAAATCCAAACAATCGATATAACGTAAACGATATTTTAGACCTGAAAGATAGTATTGAACTCTTTGGCGGAGTACAGCAAAATCTCATTCTAAAACCGATAGAGGGTACTAAAAAATATGAAGCTATAGCAGGGCATAGGCGGAGACTTGCATGTATAGCCCTAGTAGAAGAGGGAAAGGAAAAATATGAATTTGTACCAGCAACATTAAAAACTAATTTTGAGAGCATTAAAGAAAGAATTTTATTAATACATACTAACTCTACAGCTCGTGTCCTATCAGACTGGGAAAAGACTGAGCAATTAAAAGAATTAAAAATATTATTCGCTGAATATAAAAAAGAACATAATCTACCAGGACGCATTCAGGAATTGCTTGCCGAAACGTTAAACATATCCAAAACACAAGTAGGCAGATATGAACGGATTGATAGTAATTTAACCGAAGAATACAAAGAAGAATTTAAAAAAGGTGATATAAATTTCTCTACTGCTGCGGAGCTTGCAACCCTTTCAGTGGCAGATCAAAAGGCAGTATATCAAGACCACAAAGAAAAAGGCACAACGAAATTAAAAGATGTGCAAAAAGCCAAGCGTAAACCAGATGAATTGGTCATAGAAAATTCACAAATAACGATCAATGCAGCTAAAAAGATAAAAGGGAATTTAGAACAAAGATTAAGCATAGCCGAGCATGACCGAAAGAATGAAACAGGAGAAAAGACAGAAAACACTGAGTATATAAGGCTTTTAAATCTTTGCATAAAGACAGTAGATAAAGAAGTCTTCGCCGTCATGGGAGCAAACATGTTTCAAGAATGAATTACGGGCGGGTGATGTGAGAATATGAAGTGTGAACAATGGTTTTGCCAAAATTGTAGAATATTAATGATCTATCATACCAAGGAGCGAATACATGTATGTCCTAAGTGCAAAACTAAAGTTTACCCAAACGACGAAGATGCAGACAGAAAAATAAATGATGAGATTTATAAATTAATGAAAGAGATGGCACCAACTCATAGACAAACAGAAGTAAAGCCTGTAGGGCCATGGGTATTGGGTGGAGGGAGTAACTCTAGCGGAAATAAAAAGCCTAAAAGCACTAAAAAATCCCTATCAGAATTAAATAATAAATTATATGAAAGTAGATAAAAAGAAACGTCTACCTTAATTGGTGGACGTTTCTTTTTTTATCCATTGAATTTCATAGCCCAACACATTTGCAATGCGGAAGACTTTCCATAAAGGGATTGTACCTTGTTTTAATTGTCTAGTTATAGCCTGTGGCGTATCTGAAGTACCGTATTCTTCATTTAACCGTTTAACAATATCAGATACATTTGAACCTGCACCAGCAATTTGTTTTTTTATTTCAAATTCAATTTCCCTAGCTTCATTATCTGGCAGCTTATCTGTTTTTGGCATAATAAACATCCTTTTTATTTTCATTGTAACAAATTTAATCATCTTTGTAAATAAATAAACATAGATGATTAAAAAGCATTGACAATATAAACATCTTAGATTATAATTTAAACATAGAAGTTAAATAAACGGAGGCAGTAAAGATGGAAATAACGCGAGAAATTTTAAATCAATTGGGCGGAAATAAATTTATAGCAATGACAGGCAGTAAAAACTTTTTGGCTGATGGCAATACACTAAGAATGACACTTGTCAAGAATGAAAGTAAAGCAAATCGCTTATTCATCACTTTAGATGAAACTGACACATATACAATGAAGTTTCTTAAAATTACAGCTGGTAGAGTTAATAAAAAAACGTATGAATGGACCGATGGTAAAAACGAAGTCATTCAAGAATTTAACGGGGTCTATGAAGATCAATTGCAAACTATTTTTACAAGTATAACCGGCATGGATACGCACCTATAAAGATTGCAAGCTGTTGCGCCCTTCGGGGCGCAGCATTCAAAAATATAACGGAGGCGGTAAAGATGGAAACATTACAGAGTAAAGGCGATTACTATTTAAATAAATATGAGTGTGGATATTATGCGGTTGAAAAAATAAATAGAAGTATTGGGAAGACATTGCTATTCACTAAAAATTATGATGAAGCTATAAAATGCTTTAATGATTTATAAAGGAGAGTTAAGTAATGAAAATAAATCAAGAATTTTTAATGAGTCACAAATTGTCAAAAACTCCACGCTTATTCAAGTACTTAGGTCAAGACTTAAAATACTTCGATGATTGTTGTAACCATATGGTATTAGAGGTAGCAACAGGAGAAATTAATTACATAGAACTAGAATGGTTTAATCAAAGAATAATTAAGGAGTGTTGAAATGAAAATTGGCGAAAGAGTTACAACAAAATATGGTTCCGGTACAATTAAAGCAATGGAAGGACCATATGGGACACAATCAAACCCGTGGTATCGCTATGGAGTACTTCACGATATATTTCCTTTATCGGTTCCAAGGATGTTTAAAAATGACATTATGTATTTTAATAAAAAAGAGTTAAGAGCCGCAAATTAAGGCGGTTTTTCTTTTATATTGTGACGATAAATAATTTAAAACTAAGTATAGACACAACTTTACAAATATGAGATAATCAAGTCAATTGGTACGGACTCTAAAAGGTTTACATAACGTGACATACAGACTCATCCTTTACGGATGGGTCTTTCTTTATGCCCAAAATGACTAAAATATTAGGATGATACTGCAATGCAAAAGAGAGAGGTAATAAGGCTCACGGGAAAGCCGTTAGCAAAATTAAATAAAGAAATTCATGAACGCGACAATTACACCTGTATTGTACCAGGCTGCAAGTGTCGCGTTCCTTTAGGAGAAAAATTTCATCACGAACCATGCGGATCATACAAGGAAGACATAAAGGAAAAGGGTTGTACACTATGCTATAAACACCATCAACTCAGAGAAAATCGCCAACATGCAGAAGAAATAAAAGGGCATTGCCGCAACTATTTAAGCGAGTTGTATCCTGACGTATGGGCTTGTATTTATACCTATTAAAATAGAGAGGTGGTAGTGTGATTGTAAGGTGTGGAGATAGAGAATGTATATACTATACTAGCAAAGAGTGTACAGCTCCTGAACTTGACCATACTGCGGAACGCTTTTGTACTATGGGGCGAAGGAAACCCAAAGATGAAACGCGGGAGTTAATGCGAGAGAGTGAGCCGAAGGGGTATAAGCGTGGAAACAAGTGGGTGAGTAACTAATGGCTGAGCATGATAATGGTGTATGTAAAAGGTGTCAATATAATTTCAGAGTTAATCTTTGTAATAATTGTCCCGAATATAAACAAGCTGTTAGATTGGCTATGAACCGTATGGCAACTGGTGGAATATACACAGGCGATTACCTTTACCATAGGGAACATAGCAATGTAAATCCTGTATTTATAACCATTAACAAGACACGGGAAATGGGTAAAAGTGAGTGTGCGGGAGATAATATTATACATTTTATGGAATAAAAGGTACTCCCTAAGCGAAAAACGACCGAAGGTCGGAAAACCCCGCCATTTCCTCGCATAAAAATTGTTTTTTTAGGTTGACATTCTGACAAACGGAGGTAACGATGGTTGTAAAAAAGACTGAAAAAAATAATATGGAAAAAGCAGACAGGACTTTTGTTCATAGCACTTCAGACACTTGTATTTTTTTTGGTGTTACTCGTGAAACTTTGTCAGGTTGGGCTAAGAAAGGAGCACCTAAAGAAGGTCGCGGAAGCTGGGACATAAAAAAACTAAATGAATGGCTTGGAAAAGGGGCTACGACTGGCAACGGGGAGCAGAAAGTCCTTAGTGATGAAGCAAGAAAATTAAAAGCTGATGCTGATTTCAGGGAAATAAAATCAGAAAAAGAAAAGATATCCCTTGATAAAATTCAAGGAGATTTAATAAAAATTGATGATGTACAAATGGAATGGGCTTCTAGGATATTAGAATTAAAATCAGGTCTTAGGCAATTCGAAAAAAAAATAGCACCACAAATTGCAAATCAATCAATAAGAGAGGTGGAAAGGGTGTTGCGTGATGAAGTCTACTACCTCCTCGAAAGTTATAGCCGCGACGGAGCGTACACGCCAAGGAAGGGTAAAACCTAACTGGTCTGATATTGAGAAACAAGCATGGAAACCACCAGAACGACTGACAGTATCCGAGTGGTCAGATAAATATAGAATTCTCGATGGTAAAACATCAAATGAAGCTGGGCCGTGGAGAACTGAACGTACCCCTTATCTAAGGGAGATTATGGATCAGTATAATGAGCCTGAAGTCGAGGAGATAGTATTCTGCAAAGCTTCACAGATCGGCGGTACTGAGGCTCTTATGAATGTGCTAGGGTATATCGTTGACCAGGACCCAAGCCCAACAATTATCATATACCCTATTGACGATCTCGCAGAATGGACCAGTGAAAACAGAATACAACCAATGCTGGAAAAATCACCTGCATTGAAAGAGAAATTTATAAAAAATAAGTCCAGTAAATGTGAATTGCAATTTCCAGGAATGTACGCAGCGTTGATTGGATCTAATAGTCCAGCTGATTTGGCAACGCGTCCATGCCGATATATTATTTTTGATGAGACGGATAAATTTCCTCAGTTTGCTGGTCGCGAAGCTGGTCCAATACCACTAGCCAAAGAACGTACTAAAACATATAAAAATAATCGAAAGATATTATATTGTTCTACGCCTACACTAATTACAGGAGCTATTTGGCAGGAATTACTTGACTGTGATGTAATCCGGGATTACCACGTTCCATGTCCGCATTGTGGACATGAACAGACATTGAAATTAAAGGGTATTAAATGGCCAAAAGGATCGACAGCAAAAACTGCTAAAGATACAGCCTGGTACGAGTGTGAGCAGTGTAATGGAGTTATAAATGATAATCATAAATTAAATATGCTTAAAGCAGGCAAATGGAAAAACCGACAATACACCGTGAATACGGTAAGGAAGGTCGGCTTTCATATTAATAGTATCTATTCACCGTGGTTGACATTTGGTGATGTGGCAGCAGAATTTATTAAGTCAAAGCCATTTCCTGAAAAATTTATGAACTTTGTAAATTCTTGGTTAGGTGAACCATGGAAAGATGAAGTTAGCGAAAATAAGTCAGCTGATTTATTAAAACAACAACATCAATGGGAACGTGGCATTGTTCCCGATGGAACTCAACTCATAACCGCAGGAGTTGATATTCAATTAAATCACTTTTGGTATGAAATCAAAGCTTGGGGACCATATGTAACGGGTAAGCTAATAGAGTATGGGAGGATAGAAAATTGGTTTGAGTTAGAACAGGTTATAATTGATCAGAAATATTGCAATGAAGATGGTGAGCCGTTCATCGTTAATCTAGCAGCTATTGACTCGGGTTTTAGAACTGATGAAGTATATGAATTCTGTTCACGATTTCCTGAAGTATGCAGGCCCGTTAAAGGTTCATCAAAACGTCTGACAGCACCATATAGCGTAACAAATATTGATAAAGATGGATATGGTGGACTAAAGTTATGGATTGTAGATGGACACTTTTTCAAAGATATGTTATTTGGTAGGATGCGTAAAGACCCTACAGACCATGGAAGTTGGAGCATATTTAAAGATTGCCCTGAAGAATATGTTGATCACTTAACTAGTGAGCAGAAAGTCACGTTGAAGGATAAACGAACAGGGGAAATAACAGAGGAATGGCAAAAGATAACTAGTGGATCTGCTAATCACTTGCTTGACTGCGCAGTTTATTCTGCTGCCGCTGCTGAAATGTGCAGAGTGAGATACTTGCGACCGATTAAAGATGAAGAAAATGATATTGACGAAGAAAAACCAGCTACTCAAAATTCGGGTGGCTGGTTTTCTAATACTAGTAATTGGTTTAATAGGTAAGAGAGAGGAATATAAAAAGGTAAGTAATTATTTTGCTAATAATGCACAACAAATTAATGATGAAAGTAATGAATAGTTAAATAGCAGTGAAAGGAGGTGAAACTATTGGCAATAACATTACAAGAACAACTTAATAATGTACAAAAAGCAATTGCAGATGCTGAAACCGCTATCGAATATCGTACTAGTGGCAGGCTTGTTAGACGATCAGAACTACCAGCACTGTATGCAAGGGAAAAAGATCTACTAGCTCGCATAGCTAGTCAGTCAGGAGATAATCGTACATACTGCCAGTGGGATAGATCATGAGTTTTATAGAAAAGGCAATTGAGTTAGTATCACCAAGTTGGGCTCTTAAACGAGCATGGGCAAAGGCCGGTATTAATGAGGTTAGAAACTATGATGCGGCAAGAACTGATAGGCTCGGAAATGATTGGATAACAGTTGATGGCACAGCCGAGCAAATAGACCGCCACCAACGTGATATTATTCGTAAAAGGGCTAGGAATTTGGAACGCAATAGTGATCTTGCGGAAGGTGTTGCGAGTGCATTAGACCGTAATGTAGTAGGTACAGGAATTAAACCACAGCCAAAAGTCCGCAAAAAATCAGGAGAACTGGACGTAAAAACGAATAAAACCCTTGAAACACTATGGAAAATATGGGCAAAACCGCAAAACTGCGATATAACTGGGCAAAGTGATTTCTATGAATTACAGTCACTAGCGATTCGGCGCTGGTGCTATGATGGCGAAGCTTTTTTTAATAAGACTTCTGAAAAAGCAAAAATACCGTTTCAGTTACAAATGATGGAGCCAGATCGAGTAGGCAGTATGAATCTTTCATATATGGATAATGCCATATTATCGGGCGTAGAGGTTAAAGATACCTTGCGACCCGTCGCATATTGGTTTTATCATATAGATCCACAAGGATTTCAAACATATGAGCCTTATCGTATTGAAGCTAAAAACATGATCCACTTGTGGAAGAAGAAGCAAGCAACGCAGGTACGTGGAATATCAGAATTAGCGCGAGTAATGCAACGCATTCATAACATTGATGAATACCTTGATGCAGAAATGATTGCTGCAAGGGTAGCGGCTTGCTTTGCTGCTTTCGTGGAAACGGATGACGGACAAACTACTGGCAGAACAATGACAAATGATAAAGGTCAAAAGCTTGATAATCTCACACCAGGCATAGTGCAATATTTGCGACCAGGGCAAAAAATGACCTTTGCTGAGCCAAAGCGCAATGCTGGTACTGCTCGTGAATACGTAGAAATACAATCAAGAAAGACAGCTGCTGGTGTTGGTCTTTCTGCTGACGTTGTAACCCGTAAAATTGATGGTAATTTTTCTGCAGCACGTCAAAACCTGCTGGAAGATAGAAAAACATTCATACCGATACAACGTTTTTTAATTACACACTTTTGCCAGCCTGTCTGGGAGGAATTTATTACAGCTTGCGTATTAGCGGGTCTGATAAATGCCCCAGACTTTTTTAGTGATCAAGAACGATACTTTGATTGCGTATGGGTAACACCTGGATGGACGTGGATTGATCCGCTAAAAGAGGTTAATGCAAGCAAAGAGGAATTAAAAGCCGGTATTACAACGCTTGCAGAGGTTTGTGGGACGCAAGGCAAGGACTGGCAGGAGGTTTTAGAACAGGCTGCAACTGAAAAAGCAATGGCTGAAGAATTAGGACTGGAATTAGATATTTATATACAAGATCAACAGCCGTTAGATCCTTCACTATTCGAAGATCCGCCAAATCAAACAACGAAAGGAGTTGGTGCGCAAGATGGCGCAGAGGAATAAAAACCCCGCATGGGGCAATAAGGAACCGTTGCAACGTAGTATGACATTCGAAAAAGCAGGTATTGATATTGAAAAAAGAACAGTTCCTCTATCTTTTTCGAGTGAGACTACGGAAGTAGTTAGATGGGGAGATATTGAGATACTTGATCACTCTCCAGGTGCTTGCGATTTGACTCAATTAAATAGCATTGGTGTACTGTTATTTAATCATAATTGGGACTTACCGATAGGTGGAATTGAGTCCGCTGTTATTGTTAATTATCGAGGAGAAGCAGTAGTTAGATTCGACGATGATGAGGAAAGTGATAAGTACTTTAAAAAAGTAATTAGTGGAACTCTGAAAGCAGTTAGTTGCAGATATAGTGTTGAACCAGAAGATTGGGAATATGTAGAGGCTAATGCTATGTCTAGTGATGGGCGCTTTGCTGGACCTTGTTATGTTGCCCGTAAATGGAAGGTTATTGAAATATCTATTGTGACTATTCCAGCAGATTCATCTGTTGGTGTTGGTAGAAGCAAGGAACTTACTGTGAGTTGCGAAAAATGCGGTAATATTCCTTGCGATTGTAATTCAGAAGAAGAAATGAGGAGTGATTTTAATATGACACCAGAACAATTGGCCGCTATTGAAGCAGAAAAAACAAGAAAAGCACAAGAGGCTGCGGATGCTATTCGCTCTGCCGCCATCGAGCAGGAAAGAACACGTACCACTGAAATTACGACCATGTGTCGTAATTTTGATGTTGATCCGTCAACATATATCACTGAAGGTAAAACAGTCGATCAAGTTCGGTCTGCAATTCTTGAAAAAATACAAGCAGAAAGAACAGCAAGACCTAACTTCTCTGTCGGCGCTGACGAAGCCGATAAGTTCCGAGCAGCCGTTACTGATGGACTTGCTATGCGTTGCGGCTTAACTAATGAAAAACCAGCAACAGGAGCAGAAAATTTCCGAGGTATGAAGCTTTTAGACCTTGCTCGTGATTGCTATGAACGTCAAACAGGAAAACGTGCAGGGTACAATGATCCTATGGGGCTTGTGCGCGACGCAATCACTGGAACTTCTGATTTTCCTAATATCTTGGCTAACATCGCCAATAAATCAATGTCACAGGCATACAATGCTGCACAAACTACATTTCAGACTTGGACACGTAAAGGTAGCTTGTCTGATTTTAAAACAGCTACCAGATTGCGCCTATCTGAAGCAGACGAATTGAAGCCATTAACAGAACTGGGTGAATTTAAACACGCTGAAGTCAGTGAAGGTAAAAGCACTGTTCAACTCGGCACGTATGGTCGTAAATGGTCATTATCTCGCCAAGCTATCATCAATGATGATATGAGCGCATTATCTACTTTACCTAATAAGTATTCCATGGCGGCTAAGCGCATGATTAATCGCATGGTATATGATATTTTAAACAATAATGCTGCTATAACATTAGACAATGTAGCACTGTTCCACGCTAACCATGGAAATTTAACAGGGACTGGTACTGCAATGTCGGTAATTTCTTTAGGTGTAGCCGCTGCTTTGATGCGTAAACAACAAAACATTGGTAAAAAAGAATATTTGAACATTGATCCTGAGTTTTTAATTGTTCCAGTTGATTTAATGGTAACAGGGTCTCAACTTATAGGTTCAAGTGTTGATCCTACTAAATCAAACCAGACAATGAATCCATTTTTCAATAAATTAACTTTAGTTTCTGACGCTATGCTAACAAATGCTACAGGATGGTACTTAGCGGCTAACCCTGGACTAGTAGATACTATCGAGGTCAATTATCTTAACGGCGTAGATACCCCAGTTATGGAATCGCGTGTTGGTTTTGATGTGGACGGTATGGAGTACCGTATTCGGCATGACGTTGGCGTAAGTGCGCTAGACTTCCGTGGATTCTATAAAAACGTAGGAGTGTAATAAATTAAGGCCGTAGTATTTACGGCCTATTAAAATTAGGAGGAATTAAATAATATGGCTAAAGAATTTACTTTTATGCAAGATGATAGAAGCATTGACTACACGGCTACAGCAGATATTGTGGTAGGACAAGTAATTCCGTTAGGGAAGATATGTGGCATTGCATTAACTAATATTGCTAACGGCGCAACAGGTGCAGTATTGCTAGAAGGAATCGGAACATGCCCATCCGCAACTGGAGTTAACTGGGGTATTGGCGATGAGTTATTCTGGGATGATACAGCTAATAAGATTACTAATGTTTCAACAAGTAATACACATATCGGATACGCTATGAATGTGAAAGCAACCGCAGATACAACAGCAACTGTGCTGCTTAACTATTAAAGAGGGGGATAATCCCTCTCTTTTCTCCTATCTAGGAGGTGTAAAATGAATTTAAAAGATTTAATGATAGCTGACTTGGATATCATCATTTTTAATCCTAATGAACATGCTGAGAGTGTTTTATATAACAATAACGCAATTTTGGCCATAGTAGAGATTGGTGAGGATAATGCTAAAGGTAATACTTTTGGACAGCAAGGAACATCTGATAGGGCATTTTTTGAGGTTCAGGAATCAAATTCAATAAAACAACCAGACGGATCAGTTACTACTGTTATTCTTGATCCGAAACTAGGCGATACGATTACCTATGAAAACAAAACTTGGAATTATGCTCACATAGTTAATTATTCCGCTGGAGTATACCGTATCGAATGCACTGCAAATGAGAGTGCAATGTAATGGCAAACATGAAAATAGACATATCTGACGGAGCTACACCATTTTTACAAGATATGATTAAAAACCAGCCTGTATGGATTCGTAAGGGCATGCAGGCAGCTGGTTTATTTGTCCGTAAAGAAATAAAAGATGGCATTAAAAGTGGTGCGCCTGGTGGAGTAAGATACGCAAAATTTATGCCTGCGGAAATGAGGGCAAAACTTGAAAAAACAAACAAAAAAACATTTGGGGTACTTGGTAAAATGGCGAGTGCCGTAAGAGCAAAATATGATCCTGCTGATTTGTCAGAATCAATTGGGTGGATTTCAAATTCAGCAATCAAACGCGGTGAAAAAATTGAAGCAGGACAAGTAAGGACAATCACGCAGAAAATGCGTGATTATTTTAAATCTAGAAACGTTCCTTTATCAGCAAAACCAGCCATGATTATCCCTGCTCGTGAGACATTTGATCCTATGCGCAAGGCTCTAGAAGGAAAGATCAGTCCAAAGGTAGAGGATAAGATATTTGAGTATATCAATAAGTCAAGAGGTGTGTAATGTTTATACCGACAATTAAGGTTACTGATATTTCCGAGCGGTGGCGCGTAGCTATTAGGGGAAGTGCAGAGATAGAGGCATTTTGTCAAGAAAAATACGGCAAGACATTTAAATTGTATGATGGCTATGATGAAAAGAGCCCGCCTATAGCTGACGATTGTCCATATATAGTTTTACTGCCTGGATCAAAGTTAGAAGGTGCAGGAAAACCAGAAAATACATATATGGCGACTATTGCATGGTGCATTTATAACAAAAATCCTATTGTTTCAGGAAACGATATCTCATACCCAGGACTCGTTGAAACAGATACACTTGGACAACTAATACTGGAGACAGTAGCAGAATTAAATCCAAGTTACCCAGTCAACGAGGCTGATTATGATATTGACCCAGGTAGCAATTTCCCACAGTACCCAGGGAGGATGAATTTGACGCTAAACATGCAGGTGACAATGGGTACGAAATTAGAGTATTAGGAGGTAAATATGACACAAGCACAAGGTTACCGTGGACAGCTGGCAATGGATTTTGAGACAACTTATAATACGACACCAGCGGTGCCAAACGGTATTTTAATGCCAATCCAATCATCAAAAGTTAAATCGAAACAAAATCTTTCGGAAGATAAAACAATAACAGGGAGACGTGATCCTGCTCAACCAAGTATGGGGTTTATTGACGTTTCAGGATCAATTGCAGTGCCAGTGGATGAACTAGGTATTGGGTACTGGCTTAAAGCGATTTTTGGAGATCCAGTGACAACGGGAGCATCAGAACCATATACACATGTTTTTAAACCTGGTCTAAGCCAACCATCATTAGTGTTAGAACAAGCATTCCCTGACATTGGCCAGTATTTTTTATTTAACGGGTGTAAGGTTGGAAAGTTTGGGATCAGCTTTGGTGGAGATGGTGATTTAACTGCTAACATTGATGTTATGGGAGCAAAAGAAACGATCTCTAATGCAAGTTTTGATACAACGCTAACGCCTATTCCACTTACTAAATTCGGTAACTTTCAAGCATCGATTACGGATAATGGAGTATCATTAGCGGTTGTCACAAAAGCAGATCTTAACTTAGATATGGGACTTGACGGTGACACGTATGTTTTGGGTAGTGGTGGCTTTAGGGGAAGTGTTAATGAGGGAATTATTGGAGTATCCGGTAATGTAACAGCTTTATTCACGGATGCTACCTTGTTAAACAAAGCCATGGCAGGAACAACATCAAAAATAGCATTAAAATTAACAAATGGCACGCACTCATTAGAATTTAAAATCCCTGAACTAATGTATGAACGTAATAGCCCAACAATTGACGGCCCGAAAGGTGTTGTAGTGGAATTGTCATTTAAGGGGTTCTATCGTAACAGTGTGGAAAATGCAGTAATCGTCGTAACGTTAGTTAATGGACAAGCAACATATTAATAAAAAGGATGGTAGTTTAAAATGGCTGAACAAGAAATTAGAGAATTAGAACTAAAAGAGGCAAAAGAGCGGGAAGAAAAACGCGAAGCGCAAGAAGCTAGAAATAGAGAGATTTTACTTGAGCTAATAGCAGCTGGGACTGTGCCAGAACCACGACCGCTCACAAGAAAAGAACGTAAGGCTATGGATGAAGCGGGTTGCAATTTTAGCAAACCTAAAACTGGTGAAAATAGAAAGTTTGGAGAATTAATTGAAGATACTTACGACTGGATCATTGACAACATCTACCCTGGACAGCTTGATAATGTAAGTAACAACATAGCAAATTACATTGCACTTAGAACTTACAATATGACATATAATGATGATTTAGCAATAAAAAACTAAGAAGCATTTGGGAGTGGTATCTGCAAAAGGCAGAGTATTGCGAAGTATGCCAAAAGGCTAAGCTTAATACTGACTGCCCCAAGTGCGAAAATAAATGTCCTAATTTATTTTTCGAAAACAAAAGGATATGGGGTATTTGGAAAAACATACAGACTCAGTGGCGAGTAATTGATGGCGGCGTAATCGGTTTAGATTATACCGCTATTAATTTTGTCATTGAACTCCTAGATGTAGATCTAAACCCTGCTGATTTTGCGAAATTAAGATTGCTGGAACGTATGACAATTGATAATTCGCGAAAGGAGAAATAATGGGAGCAAAAGATGTACAAATAAAAATAGTGGCATTTGACCAAGCGAGCGGTGCATTTAAACAACTAGAAGATTCCGTAGCGCGAGCCACGCAGCAAGTGTCAAATATGAGCCGTGTTTCATCTAGTAGCGCGGTTTATAATGCCGCTGGAGTTGCTGCTGGAGTTATGGCCTATAATGCCCTTAGTTCAGCAGCGAGTGGTGCCATGAATATGACACTGAATTTCAGCAGAACCATGGAAACAAATGAAATTGGTATTGCGGGAATTCTCATGTCCATGACTACGCTAAATGGCGAGACAATGCAGTGGGGCGATGCAATAAGTATCTCAAAGGATACTATGCGACAGTTGAATGATGAGGCTCTAAGAACTGCTGCCACGTCAGAAGAAATGGTTAATACTTATCGTGGACTATTAGGCCCAGGTCTTGCCGCGAAAATGACCATGCAGGAAATTGTACAATTAACTAGTACGGGTGTAAATGCAGTTAAGTCTCTAGGGTTGAATAACACTCAGTTAGTACAGGAATTGCGTGATTTAGTACAAGGTGGCATACAAGCATCCAGCAGCACACTAGCCACTGCTTTAGGACTTAAAGACAAAGATATTAAAGCAGCAAAGGAATCTTCTGAGGGGTTATTCAAGTTCTTAATGGCTCGTCTCGAAGGTTTTAAAGTAGCTAGTGAATACACTCAAAACACATTTTCTGGGAAAATTGATCAAATCAAAGAGGGTATCACTAGACTTGGATCTACTGGAACAGTGCCTATATTTGATGCAATTAAAAATCAGCTAGGTGAAATTGGAAATAAACTTATCACCATAAATGCAGAAACAAAGGTAGTGGAAATAAATCCTGAACTGCAAAAAGATTTAACCAATATATCAACAAAAATCGTAAAAATAGGTGATGATCTACAGGAGTTATTTTTACCAGTTACTACAGTTGCTGTTCCTGCCCTTAAAGTTGCAGGTACGGCAGCGGGATGGGTTTCTGACAATGTGGTCGCTGTAGGTCGTGGGCTTGCTACATGGTATGTCCTGCAAAATATAGCAACCATGTATACAAATGTTACAGCTGCCACAAATGGAGCAGTAGCGTCGAATAGTCTGCTAGGGCGTACCGTAATGGCGACAACAACAGCATATGCCGAACAAGGTATCTTGGCACAAAAATTCATTGCACAAGAAATGGCTATGGTCGAAGGAGCAGCAGCAACTATCATTGCTGCTGAAAAAGCAAAAGCAGTAGCCAAGAAAGAAAATGCAATCTTATCGGCTGGTATTTTAAGAGCAGAGGAATCAGGTAATGTTGTTCTTGCTGGACAAATACGTGGCCTTGCTGCTGATTATATTAAATTAGGCGTAACAGCAGAAGAAGCGGGACTAATGCAATTGCAAGCCGCTAAAATGGCAAAGGACGGTAATTTTTTACTAGCAACGCAATTAATCGCTGTACGGGATGCTCATTTAGCCACCATTGTAGCTGCAAGGGAAGCCCAAGTTGCCGCGGTCACAGGTGCAGGGGCCATGGGTAATGCAGTGAGAAGTTTAGGGAAAACTGTTCTAGCCCTTGCAGGTGGATGGTTAGGTGTTGGAGTAGCAGCTGCTTGGGCAACGAGCGTAGCAATTGACTACTTCAAAAATCAGAACCGTATTGATAGCTATAATAAAAAAGCTGAAGTATTTTATGAAGATGGGAAGTATTACAAAAATCAAGAAGTTGAACAAGAAGAGTATACCAACAAGGGATTTATTCCTAAAAAAGAGATAGTTAAGAAAACTGTTAGAGTTGAATTAACCCCTGATGAATATCAAAAGCAATATAGCTATGATCAGACTAGAAAAGATATGGAAGAAGGAAATACCCCGCCAATACCTGCAATGCCAAATATTGACCCTAATGCCTTAGGATTAAAATTTCCTGGAGCAGAAAAAGATAATTCTGCAAAAGAAGCAAGAGCAGCTGAAAAGGCTTATGAAGAATCTCAAAAACTCAACGATAAAATAGCCGATATGATGGCGAAACTCAATGAAAAAATAACAGAAGAATCAAGCACTACTTTCGAATTATCATCAATGAAACTCAAAGATGAACTTGCAAACATGCAACGTGATCTTGATAAATCAGCCATTGATTTTGGGAAATACGGAATAGAAACACAAGCCGTTAGAGATAAAATGGTTGAGTATGAAAAAATAGCCACAGCTAAAATAAACAAAGTATGGAATGAGTCATGGACTGCTTTAAAAAATAATGGTGCATTAATGGGTGCTCAAATACTCAATGACAAACAAGCACAAGCCGAGGCTGAATATCAAATTGAGTTGGAAAAAATCAGAAAAGAAAAAGAAGAACGTGAGAAAGAAGTTGGAAGAAAAGGCGATGGATACGAAAATGTACAAGCAAAAATTAATGAAGAGATTGATCAGAAAAAAGAGCTTGCATTAATTGCCCGTAATAAAAAAATCCGTGATAATAAACTACAGCAATATGATTTGGACGTGCAGCATAATAACATGCTAAGACAGCTTGAAGGGAAAACATATGCTGAAATTGATGCATTAAATCGGCAGGCATTGCAGTCTAAGATTACCGCAATTGATGCTGAAATAACGGCAGCAACTACCTCCAAGGAAGACCGGGTTAAGCTTGAACAAGAAAAAGTAACCGCCACCGAACAATTGCAACAAATATCAGGGCGCAACATGACTACTGCAGCAAGCGAAGCTATACGAAGAATCAAGGATCAGCAAATTGATTTAGCTGACAACATGGTGCAGACATGGAATAACGTTAATAGTAAGACTTCGGATCATTTTAAAAACATGCTTACAGGAGTAGAAAGTCTAGGAGAAGGTATTAAAGGAACGATAAAAGATATTTCGACATCTATAGAAAATATGTTCGCTGAAATGGCTTATCAACAATTGATTTTTCAACCTTTGCAAAATTGGTTTAGTAATATTTTAAATAGTTTTTCGAGCGGGACAGGTAGCTCAAAAACACCAAAAATAAGTGACTATGGACAAAATCAATTAAATAAGCTTAGTGTGAAAAAATTTTTTGCAAAAGGCGGTTCTTATCCTGGCGGTTTAGCCTTAGTCGGTGAAGAAGGTCCTGAATTAATTAATTTTAATCGCGGAGGGTATGTGCATACTGCTAATGAAACTAGAAATATTCTAAGTGGCGGTCAATCACAGCAAAGACAAAGTCAACGACCAGTGGTTGTGAATATGAATGTTTCAACACCTGATGCTGGATCATTTAGGCAATCACGCAGTCAAGTTGGTTCAGCTGCCGCAAGAGGTATGCAACGGGCATTTAGGAGGAATGGATAATGTCGGATTATATAATACCAAAACCATATACATCCAGTAATTCATTTCATGAAATAAGGTTTCCTGAAGGAATCAGTTATGGCGCAGAAGGTGGGCCAGAATACTCCACTGACATCATGACTACTTCTTCAGCTAGTGAGCAGAGAAACCAAAACTGGGAATTTGGCAGATGTAAATATAATGTTGCCCATGGTGTTAAAAATGAAAAGGATATTACAAAGTTAATTACCTTTAGGCGGTGTAGAAAAGGCAGAGCATATGGTTTTAGATATAAAGATTGGTCAGATTATAAAGCGGTAAATCAAATCATCGGTACCGTAGATGTAGTTCCCTGTCAAATGCAACTATTAAAAAAGTATATATCAGGAGAGGAAAGCGAAACCCGCATCATTCGAAAGCCCGTAGAGGGGACAGTCATTTTATATGCCGCAGGAAATTATATAAATACTGGGATTACGATTAATCATAAATCGGGAGCAATCACTATCACCAATACCAGTTTAATCGGCAAACTTATTACCGCTGATTTTGAATTTGATGTACCAGTTCGTTTTGATGCAGATTATATTCCCACCAGCATTGAGGATTTTAACAACTATTCAATGTCGGAAATATCGCTGATTGAGGTAAAAATATGATTTCATGGCTTCAAAATGAAGTTACGACAATCGCATGGTGTTGGAAATTAACCCTTGCAGATGGTGCTATTATGGGATTTACCAGTCATGATCAGGATATATTGATAGGCGGAGTAACCTATGAAGCAGCTACTGGATTTACTCCAACAGCCGTGGAAACATCCCGTGATATGGCAGTTGACAACTTGGATGTAGACGGAATGATAGATAGCGAGAAAGTAACAAAAGAAGATATACTAACAGGACGTTATGACGGGGCTGCAATTCAAATATTCTTATGTAACTGGAAAAATACAAATGATCCTATACGTGTGATCCGCCGTGGAACATTAGGACAAATATCCATGGGAAAACAAGCATTCACAGCTGAAATAAGAGGTTTAATGCAAGCGTACCAACAACAATCGGGCGACATATACCAAAAAACATGTAGAGCTACCATAGGAGACGCAAAATGCGGTAAAAGCTTAACCAGTTATACTTTTATAGGACAAGTTATAGCAGTGCATGAAAACGGTACATTTGATACCAATTTAGTAAATATAGATAAATACTTTGATTACGGCCTATTAGAGTTTACCAGCGGAAATAATAATGGCAAATCATTTGAGATTAAAGAATATAAACAGATTAATGGTAAGATTATGACATTTCTTCCTGTAACATTTACCGTTGCAGTCGGTGATACATTTAAGTGTATTGCCGGATGTGACGGTAATTTTTCAACGTGTAAGAATAAATTTAATAATGTCATTAATTTTCGCGGTGAGCCACACGTACCTGGGAATGATTATGCAGCCAGTTATCCGTCACAGGGATCTGCTAATACTGTATCTGAAGGGAGCAGTGTAAAAAGATGAATCGAGATGAAATAATAAAGACGGCAAGATCATGGATCGGCACAAAATGGCAACATCAACAAAGTTTAAAAGGTGTAGCTTGTGATTGTATCGGATTTGTGCGCGGAATATATAAAGAAATAACAGGAATTAGTATTGCTGATAATGTAGATTATCCGCAAACGGCATTTTACTATTGTCGTGAAGAAAAAATGTATCCTGAGATTCAAAAACATCTAAAAGAAATATCAGTTAGGGAAGTAAAACCGGGAGATATTTTGACATTTGCCATGAAAGAAAAATTCCCTGATCACCATCTAGGAATAGTATCATATGATGGATTTTTTATTCATGCTTGCGGTGACTTTGGAATTGGAAAAGTCATAGAAACGAGAATGGATGAAAACTGGCAGAAGCGCATCCGGCACGCATTTCAATTTCCTGGAGTAGTAGATTAATGGCAACTATTTTATTTACAGCGTTAGCGCAAGGATCAGGATGGAATGCGTTTTGGGTAGGAGTTGCGACAATGGCTGGAAGCTATGTCGATCAAAATTATCTCTTCCCACAAAAAATTGAAGGGGCAAAGATGTCAGGATTACAAATCCAAACATCAACATACGGAAAAAGCATTGGAAAAATATATGGAGGTGCTGCACGAGTTGCTGGAAACATCATGTGGGGTACGAAATATGTAGAACATAAAAAAACGAGTCGACAAGGTGGAAAAGGAGGCGGTGCGAAAGTAACAACCTACACTTACAGTGTCTCTTTCGCAGTAGCAATTGGTAAAGGGCCAATCAATCGTATTAAACGTGTATGGGCTGATGGGGCAGCATTTCCTTTATACGAATCAAAATACGTAGTAACAGGAGAATATAAGAATAAACTTACTTTTGCAAGTGTAGATTCTCAAACCACATCAACATGGACGCTTACAGCAAAAAACGTTGATAGTTCGCAAGTTTTAGGTGTTAAGGATAGTAGCGGTATAGAATATGCGGATGCTCATTTTGGAACCTATTATAGTAATGGATTTGTGTCGTTCATTATTGATAAAAAATCTACCGAGGATACGATTCTAGATGGTGCAACATTTATACTGAAGGTTGAGCCACATACAGCAAAACATGAATTTACAATCCATTCAGGTACAGAGGACCAATTACCAGATAGTTACATGGAATCAATCGAGGGCACTGGGAACGTACCTGCTTATCGAGGGTTAGCCTATATTATCTTTAAAGATATCTATACAGATGACTTTGGTCGTAGAATCCCAAATTTTACATTTGAAATAGAAATAGAAAGAAATGGGTTAAGCGAAGTCATAAAAGAAATAACTGTTGAATCTGGTCTAGAGCAATCTGATATAGACACTACAGATCTTGAAGGGATTACAGTCAATGGTTATAGTGTTGAGCGTGCTAGTAGTGGACGTGATAAAATTGAACCATTAATGTTAACGCATTTATTCGATGGTGTAGAACGAGATGGGAAAATATATTTTCGTCAGCGCCACGCTGAAAATGCATTAATCATCCCATATGAAGATATGGGGGCCTATGAAACAGAACGCACAGAACCTCTAAAAATTACAATAACGGACGAACTTGAATTACCTAGAAGTGTAACTGTAAAATATGTATCACCAGATTTTGATTACCAAGATCAAACAATATCTAGTAAACGTCAATTAACTAGTGGGAAAACAGAATCATCAATTGATTCAGGCCTAGTAATGACGGATTCGCAGGCGCAAGAACTAGCGGATACTAAACTATATGAGGCATGGATAAATCGCACTGCCTACGAGACAGTTCTAGGAAGTAAATATGCCGATGTATTACCGGGTGATGTGCTAAAACTTGAAGATGAACTAGGAAACTTATATCCTTGCATCGTGGCTCAATCATCTTTTGGAAAACCGGGGTTAAATAAAATATCAGCAGTGGCAATTGCAGGTACTATTTATGAACGAGTGGAGAGAGTCATTGATCCTAGTACAGTATTAGGTGAAGGAGATGCAGCCACACAAGTATATTTTGAGTTTATAGATATACCAAAATTACCTGGAGATACCAGCGCGACAGATTCGATTTATTTTGCAGCTACTGGTCAAGTTTACGCAGGAGTCAACATCTTTAAAACGTCCGATGATGGATCTACGTATGACCTGTTACAACAACACACGGCAAACGCAATAATGGGATATGCAATTACTGAATTAGCCGCAGGAGCTGAACATTTCTGGGATAATAAAAATACGATAGATATTGTTTTAATTAACGGAACATTGGAATCTAGACCAGAAATAGATGTACTGAATGGCTATAATGCAGCAGTAATAGGAAATGAAATAGTGCAGTTTACTACAGCTACGCTTTTGAATACCGACACTTACAGGTTGTCAGGATTATTGCGTGGTAGACTAGGTACCGAGAGTAAAATTAGCCAACATGCAATTAATGAGCGATTTGTATTACTAACGTCCAATACTTTAGGCAAGATTACATCAAATAGTAGTGATTGGTATACAGCAAGGCAATATCGGATTGGACCAACCACACAGTCAGTTGACGATTTAACATACACAAATACGACATTTACGGACAATGCAACAATGAGTAAACCGTTTGCACCTTGTCATGTAGAGGGAGTGAGAAACAGTAATGGAGATATTACTTTGACATGGATGCGTAGAACTCGCTATGACGGTGAGTGGAAGGACCTTTCAGATGCTCCCCTAAACGAAACATCTGAGAAATATGAAGTCGATATTATGAGTGGTAGTACAGTAAAAAGGACAATAGCAGTTACAGCAAAAATAGCAACATACCCTGTCGCTAACCAAATAACTGATTTTGGTAGTGTACAAAGTAATATCACCGTTAGAATTTATCAAATTAGCGAAACTCGCGGAAGAGGAACAGTAAGGGAGGAAATTATTTAATGTCAGATAAAACACCAAACTTGGGACTGCCCTATATCGTGCAGTCGCAGGCACAAAAAGAAGTTACACATAACCAAGGATTGAATCTGCTAGACTTTTTGGTAGACCGTACCGTAAAAGATAAAGATATGACAGCTCCGCCAGCGTCTCCATTAGAAGGAGACGCTTATATTATTCCATCAAGTAGCACTGGTGTATGGGCGGGGAAAGATGGACAGATAGCACAGTTTATTGGTGGAGCGTGGGATTACTACATTCCGCGTCAAGGATGGTTACTCTATGTAATAGATGAAGATAAGTATTATAAGCGTGGATCATCAACTTGGTTGATTACGGCAATATAAGGATGGTGATTTGATTGGCAGGAATACATGATTTTTATGCAAGACAAGGAAATAGTTTTAGTTCAGGACCAATCCAATGGAGGCGAGGTGATACCCCTGTTGATTTAACGAATTTAGCAGGTAAATGTCAGATAAAAACAACAACGCAGAGTGGAGTGTTGGCAGAAGCAATAGTAGTTGTAACAGATGCGGTAAACGGATGGTATTATTTTTACTTAACATCAACACAAATGGCAAGTATTCCAGCAGATGGACCAACTCCAAACGATTTCACGAAATATGTATATGACAATCAGTGGTCCGGTGCTGGTGAATATGTGGAAACAAATTTAGTAGGCGGGTTTTATGTAGCAGCGGAGGTAACGAAATAATGGCAGATAATGTAATAGTAGTAAGAGGAACAGATAATATAGTTGTTATAGATCAAGGATCGGCAGCATCAGTTGCGCAGGTAACGAATGCCGCTAATGCAGCTCAAGCTGCAATAACCATAGTGGAAAACGTTAAAAATGATGTATTACAGTCGGAAACTAATATTAACGAAACAATTGAAAATGCTGTTATAGAGTCTACTGCTACAGCGGTTACTCAGGCAGGAATAGCCACAACCAAAGCGACTGAAGCTACTGGGCAAGCTGTAATTGCTACACAAAAAGCAATAGAAGCTGATAATTCAAATCTTGCAGCCGCGAGTTCAGCTAATGCAGCGAATCTTGCAGCTCAAAATATTGGTAGCCTAGCATTTACTACAGTTGCATTAATGAACACTGATTTGGCCCATGGTGCTAATGCGATTTGTTTAGTCACCAACGATCCAACAATAACAAATAATGGTCAGTATATTAAGCTAGGTGCAAGTGGTGCAGGCAGTTGGCAAAAGTCAGCTTATGTACCGCCACTAGCAAGTAATGCTGTAAAAAATACAGATGTTTATGTTTCAAGCAATAACCTTGTTAATTCGATTGCGAGTTATTTAGATACAATCCTCAACAAGACTACTGGAGCGACATCAACGCAATCTGGTTGGAAGACAACAGATTTTATTCCTATATCGGCTAGTACGAGTTATTTTTTTAGTACTGTACGTTATATCTGTTACTATGACTCAAATAAGACTTTTATATCATCTGTGGATGGATCTTATACGAATTACACGACAGCATCACCGAGCAACGCGGCGTATATGCGGGTAACTTATGTTGCAACCTCTACTTTAAGCATAACATTAGGATCAACAGCAACAAATATCACAAATTATGGGATGCTTAATAGCAATGCTTTGTTAACTCTAAAGGATTCAATAAAGTCATGGTTTAGAAGCGAAGCATATACCATTACTTCGACAATAAGTTATAACCAATACGGACGACCTACTTCACCGTTAAATATAACTTGGCCAGACAATGCAACTGGAGTGCTTACCATCACTTATAACAACGACGGCAATGTGACAATTATTTCTGCTACTCACATTTCGCACTTAGGAACATTTACAGTCACACAGGCAGCTATTACATATGTTGATGGATTGCCTACGGTAATTCCGGCAGTAACAATAAATTAAGGGGGACTATTAAATGCCTTTATTATCGCCAACAAAACTAAAAACGGTTGAAATTATAGACCGCATAGAAATTGCAACCAATGCTTTAACAAGTAAAGCCGTAAGTGTCCCAGTTGAATATGGAAAAGAACTTACTATCATAATTGAGAATAATGGTGCCGCTGATTATGGGGCAACCGTTGCTTTTCAAGTTAATAAGCTTGATAAAACAACTGGTCTTTGGTTTTCGTCTCAAGTAGTTGGTTATACATCATCGGAATTATCTGGGAATACAATATCGCTCAAAAAAGGCGAAACAATCTTTAAAATCCCAGCAAGTTCTTTGGCGGCGCATGAAAGCCTTACCATTACCTTTAATGGCGCGGTAGATAGCCCATTATATGCATATAAGGTATGGCAATTTGGTTCAACAATCGCAATACCAATAGATTACCAACCAATATCACCTGGCGTAACAAAAAACATTTTTACAAAAGGAACGCAAAAACATTTTAAACTTACCATTATTCCTTCCGGCAACGATGGTGCAAACACAATTGAATTAGCGGTGTTGGCTAATAGTGCTTACGCCGGGAATTTACTCTATACTGATGAACCTTGCGCTATATCTGTGGATAATAAAATCAAAATAGTTAAGCCAACCACTTTCTATATTAATAATATTTACGCCTATGCAACATTTACGGCAAGTATTATTAGTACAGGAACGGCTACAGGAACATATCTGTTAGAATACCCAAGCTCTCCTGTAGATGTTTCGCCTCTTCATAAAAGGATTTTTACTGCTACAACTGCAATAGGGGGGATATATTCCTTTACGCCAGATATTAAAGCTAAAGCGGTTATTTGCACCATTGACTCAATAGTAGGTACAGGCGGAGTAATAACTGCTGAATTGTACCCCCAAAACAATCTAAATGCCGAGATAGGTAAGGTTTATGAGATTGGCGCAGGAGTTGTTGGCGGAAATGCAATGACAATCACAACCAGTGGTAGAAGACAGTTTTTGATTAAAGATTTAAAAGAAGTAACCAAAATACGCGGCGCAGTACCAACAATGACGGGAACAGGAAACAATATAACAATGTCATTTGCAAATTTATTTACTGATGTTTCACTATTCACGGCTGAGGATGGGAGCTATTTTCATGGTGATGGGTTTAATGTATCGCGCATTGTAAATGCTACTAAATGGGCATCCCTGGAAAATTGGAAAGCTTTTTTAGCTAGTACTATTTTAACCGTAACAGACGGAGTAAATGCAGGGACTGTTGATATTACCTCATTGCCTAACTGGAAAACAGGAGATTCTATAGGTGCTATAGGATTTATACCTTTTAAAAAGGGTGGACCAGATGTTTCAAATTATTCGCGTGAAACAAGCATGAGACTATGTTTTTTTACTAGACTTGGGAATATATATCATAATTACCCGGCAGCAGCAAGTGACGATAAAACTACAAACGGCGGCATGGTTGACTTCGATTTATCTGCTATTTACGAACCAGTTTATAGAGTGTCGGATGATACTTTTGTATCTTCTGAACGGATTCCTTCGGCGAATGCTTCGTTAACATCAGAGGAACAAAAACTTTACAAATACGAACCTGGATTACCTGCGTGGAATTATAATCAACATACTAGCAATATAGGTGGTGTGAAAGCAGATGCTACGCCTTATGGTAGTGGTGGTTTATCGCCAATACTTGATAAAAACGGAATGAAATTAATTCGCGCTGTACATCCTTTTGATTTTGGAACAAATCCACAAGATGCAGCATTCCCATACACCATGTCTGGATATTTAGCTAATCCTTTTTCGGTTAAATCTAAGTGCACCGTGTATGTACCGTACAACGGAATTAACGCTACAAAACATGTTATTCTTGGCACTACTGATGGTGGTCGAATTTGGGTTGTTTTGCATGAATTAGGCTCCGGGGCATATGTTTCCAAATTTGGGAATAACTTCGACTATTCTTCCATAGGCGCATATAGCGCAGGTGAATTGTCAGTTGTCAGACGAAATTACATTCTGCCTACTGGCGCGGCGAAAGAGCCGATTAATTGCTTTCAATACGAAACCCCGATAACAGTATCTAGTATTGCGACTTCTGGCGGAAAGGCTATTGTAACAACGTCTGCCCCGCATGGTTTTGTTACTAGCGATTTGATTTGCTTCAAGAAAAATTTTAGCGGATTATATTCTTTCCTTGAAAACACAATTAATGCTTCTAATACAGGGGGATTAGACAGTAATGGTGTCGGAAACGGGAGATTTTACAAGGTAAAATATTTAACACCTACGACCTTTGAATTGTTGCAGAACTATAACAGTGTTGACGAATATTTGCCAGTGCACCATATCCATAGTAGTAATGCTACAAAGGACGGTTTTGCTATCTCCTGCGGCGAGAAATATCCAAATGGGTGGGTACTCTTTATCAGTGTGCCGCAAATCGACGACTTTGAATTTTTCGACCCATATACCTATCGCTACGCTAATCGCCACATTTACCGCTTGACTAGCACAGAAAACGCCGTGCAACGACCAGTAGGTTTTATCCTCAATGATGATAAAGACCAAACTTTTTTGTTTGCATCAGACGAACAAGGGATAGACCGTGGTTATGTAACAATAACTGGGCGAACAACTGGATTACCTAAAAGAAGTTCAGCTGGTGTTTTTAAAGGAAAACTTGCAGAGATTGACGATATAACTAAAGCTGAGTGTGTTTTAGAAATGGAAGAAGCGAGTCTTGGCATTGTTAAAGCACAAGGAATTTATGTAGTTTGTGGCATGTCGCGGTGTACATACCTCAGTAAAGATGCTATAAGTTGGGTTAAAATACCTTTAGTTACTAGTTATGTTGGCGAGCAGACAGGTTGTATATTCTTGATAAACGGTACTACAATCTATAAAGTGTCTAAATATTAATAGGTATTAAACTCGTATAAGAGCCGATGGGCTCTATTTTTATTGTAGGTGACGATATGCCGAAGGAACCATGCCGCTAAGTAGCGGTTATTTTTATATAAATTTTTGGGGGGTGGAGAATTGGAAATAGTTAAACACTGGGAAAAACTTATTGAGGCATGGCAGATAAAAATATTGTTAAGCGTTTGTCTTACATGGCTATTTGGTGATTACAATGCGGGATTAGGGGCATTAGGTTGCTTGGTAGTATTGGATTGGCTGACAAAATGGGGTGTGCTTTCGAAAGATGCAGGTGGTTTTATAAAGGCTTGGCAAACTGACACGATTAGTAGCCGGGGAATGAGAGAAGGCCTTAAAAAAATAATCTGGTACATGCTTGCTCTGATAGCCGCACATCAATTAGAGCAATTTTCTATTATAGGATATTCTGTGGGCCATGCTGCCACTGAGATTATGAGCGCATATCTAGCTTTAATTGAGGCGAAAAGTATTCTAGAGAATTTACGAGACATGGGTATGCAAGGCGTTGATCCGCTCATTGCCATGTTAGGAAGAAAGCAGACTGAAATCACAGGAGGGGATAAATAATGAAAATAACAATTAACGGCGGACATTACCCAGGAAAAGATCCGGGGGCAGAAGGGGCAACTGGATTGCAAGAGGCTGTTGTTGCAAGGGATATCATGCAACGTGTTTCTAGTTATCTTCGTAATGTAGGCTATGACGTGCTAGAGGTACAGGAAAACGAACTATATCAAATTACCGGTGCATCTAATGCCTTTGGTTCAGATTTATTTGTATCTATTCATTGCAATGCGGCTGCTAACACGGAGGCAAAAGGTAGTGAAACATGGTACTGTAATGGATCGGTTGGTGGCGAAAAACTAGCAACGTGTATCCAATCACAAATTATTAATACAATAGGTACGGCTGACCGTGGTATTAAAAATGCTACGCCTCACGTTAATGGCCTGTATGTATTAAGCAATACTGATGCAATAGCAGTGTTGGTAGAGACAGCCTTTATTTCCAATGCAGATGATGAAGCGTTATTAGCAGATGAAGGTAAGCGTGATCAGTTTGCTAGGGCAATTGCTAGGGGTATTACTGATTATGTAGGAGGTTTATAAATGCCAAAAGTAAATTTTTGCAATAACAATAAATCACTATTATTCGACTGCCCTGGTTGTAAATATCCACACAAGGTTAATGTTGAAGCATTTGAAGACCAACCAGTATGGCAGTATAACGGCAATGCAGATAGCCCAACTATTTCACCGTCAATACGAGTTAAATGGGATGAAGGTGACGACCATCGGCAATGTTGTTGTCATAGTTTTGTTACTGATGGTAAAATTCAGTTTCTGAATGATTGCACTCACGCATTAGCAGGACAAACAGTAGAATTACCAGATTGGAGTTGTTTATAAAGATGATCAATCTAGATGCAAGCAAGTCGTTTATCGCAAATAATTGGAAATATTTCTTGGGGCTAGTCGTTGTACTGGCCCTTTTGTTTTGGGGCAGGCAAGAATACCAACAGTGGAAACAGCACATCATTGATCAAGCACAGAAAACCAATACGCAAACCGTTGTCACATTACCCCAGCAAGTGATAAATACTAAAACCGAGACAATCAGAGAGGTAACCGTACAAGCCCCAAGCCAAGAGGGTGCTATCCTGCAATTTGTGGAGCGACAAGGGAAAGTTATTGCCATTGTAAATGGTCAAGAAGTTGAAGTGCCTAATGTATCTGGTCAACCGGATGTCAAAATAGGTGAGAATGGAGAACTTAAGTTTTCTACATCTTCTACCACTAAAATAGATGTTACCGACATGGCGAACGCTCAAGCAAGATTAATTGCTAATCAAGAGCTAGAAAAACAAGCAAAAATAAATGCGGAAGAAATGAAAAAAGAAAAATCTTCTCGCAAGAAGGAACGGATCGGATGGATACTTGGTACTGCTGCAGGTGGGTATTTGCTTAAACGGAAATAAATTATAGGCCCCGTCTTACCTTAATCGGTAGGGCGGGGCTTTTTTTATTTATATTAAAAGGTTATTAATGGATTATACCGAAAAGATAAATAATAAAAGGAGAGTGATAGTATTGAGTATAAAAGTATTTGTTGATGCCGTTAGGAAATCCATTAATGAGCAAAACTGGTATGCAGCATTAGCTCTGGCTCTTGCCTTACCTGATATGTGTAGTAAATTAGAAAGCCCTAATCTTCTTAATACAGGTATGAGATATAAAAATTGGTATAACAAATATATGCTTTTAAAATATACGCGTAAAATAGGGGCTAATGAGACTACTCATGTGTTTCTAAATGCTGATGATTTTTACGCATTGAGATGTTCTTATTTACACCAAGGTTCTCAAGACATTACAGGTCAAAAAGCAAGAAAAATATTAGAAGACTTTAATTTTGTGGCACCACATGGGCGGGGTACTATACATTTAAACAAATTAAATAATACATTACAACTACAAGTTGATATATTTTGTGAAGATATCTGCGTGGCTATTGAAAGATGGATTAATGATGTTCTAGATAATAATGATAAAATAAAAGAGCGTGCGGAGCTATTATTGACGATAAAATGTTTAGAGAACACATTTTCACTTTAACGAATAACACGTAAAACAATTCCCAACAACTACTACTTGCCATTCACTTCAAAAAACCTTACAATAAAAACAAACATATGTTCGTTTTAGAGGTGAAATATATGAGCAATTACAAGGTTTTCGTAGAAGTAACAGCAAGACATGATATACAAGGAAACATTAGACCATTATCAATTAAATGGGAAGATGGGCGGGTATTTGAGGTTGACAAGCTCCTAGACGTTCGCCAAGCTGCATCATTAAAAGCTGGTGGGATGGGAATGAGGTATACTTGCAGGATATGTAATAAGCAGGTTTATTTATTTTGTGATCAGGGCAAGTGGTTTATGGAACGAAAATGAAAACTCCCCAGGCTTAATTGCTTGGGGAGTTATATTATTCTAGATTACATTTTTGGTGGAAATACTTTTTCCTCTAAAATCTTTCTAATTTCTTTTCCTACATTAGAAGATGCAGTCCCCGCACCACCCCATTTTGTCATTCCGTTTACTTTACCACTGAAAATATAGTTTGATTTTCTCATATCGATAATCTTAACGTGAGCAGATGATTCGTAACCCATCCCAGCAGCACGCCTTACAGGATCAACTTCTATAAAAATTAAGTAAAGAAAACCATCATCTTTATAAATGTCTAGCAAATCCGCTTTTTCAGCACTGGTAGAGTCTGCATATCCTTTACTTTGTAATTTATCTAGGTACTTTATGTCAGTGACAATTTCACAATTGTTTTTTATTAATACTGGTGCAACATTTTTATCAATAATATCTTCATGTACGCTTCGAGTAGTCATACCCCATGTAGAAGTATTGGAATACTTAAACCCTAAAAGGACCTTATCGATATTGTTTATAACTATATCACTATTCGGAGTAGCTGCACTGGTATAAGGAATTGAGAATAAGAGTAATAACATGATGAGTGTTTTAATCATTTTAAATCTCCTTAAAGGATATTTTTATTAAATATAGAATAACATAATGGTAATAATTGGACAAGGCGTGATTATATGGAATGCAGAAATAGATTAGAATATTGGCGGTTACAATTAGCTGCTAAGCGCGGTAAGGGAATTAACCAAAAAGAAATGGCAATTTATTTGGGAGTAGAACGTACGATATACAATAAATGGGAAAGACATGTTAATGAACCTACGAGGGATCATATTTGGGATTGCTGGAATAAACTGAAACATGATTTCCCAGAGATAAATTTACAAGATTTACTTGAAGACGCTCCAATTTAAAGGAGCGTTATTATTTTTATCTATTTTAGTGAAAATTATTCAATAAAAGTGTATCAGAATCAATAATCGTGCATATCTATATAGCAAACCATATGGAGAACTATATAGAAAGGGGCGGGTTAAATGGATAAATGGTTAGTTGATAAAGTTTTGATCGGTGAAATGGGAATAGCAGAGAAACAAGGGACTTTTGCTCACAGCTATATTTGTCAAGTTTGTGGGCTGCATTTTGTAGTGTACTCATGGAAGCTAGAACGAGAAGAAGATGGTTGTCCTGAGTGTGGCTATATGTTTACGTACCATCAAGTTAAAAAGATTAATGGAGAAATATTTGAATACTGCCCGGTAAAAGGGAGTAACACTGTCGCTGATTCTGTAACTCGCATGAATTTGAAAAGATGTATTATTTCTGCTGGAGGTAGATGATATGCAAGTAATAGCAATCGACTGTGGTCGTGACACTCTAAAGGCTATAACCGGAAATCGAAGGGCCAGCATTAAATCAACAGTAGGAGAGCCAAGAGAACTAAAGATAGGTGATTATGGAGATTATGACGTTATTATCAACGGGCAGAGGAACTTCCTGGGAGAACTCGCAGAGCGCGAATCTAGGTTCCGTCGTGAAATGGTATCCCGCAGCAAGATCCACGAAGACACCGCCATATTATCCTTGACAGCAATTGCGCTGCTAGCGAGTGAGACAGATATTCGGGTAGTAACAGGCTTACCAGTGGAACAACACGATCAAGCAACAAAAAAAGAGTATATCAATTTATTGTCAGGGAATCACATCATAACAGTTAATGGCCAACGTCATAATATTAGGTTGTCCGAGGATGATATAGCAGTTGGCATCGAGGGCGGGGGAGCATATTGGGCAAGAAAAAACAGGTACCTTAATTGCATTGTTATTGATATCGGAAGCAGGACAGTTAACGTGGTCTGTGTATTTAATGGTAGGTTTCGAGATGTGGATAGCTTCACATTAAATTACGGATGCCTAGAGTTAGAAAATGCTGCTGAAAATCCAGGTGATATGATTGCCAGTCAATTAACCCGGAGAATTTACGCTGATATATCTAAAAGATTGTTAAGTATTAAATACCCTGTGTTATTAGCTGGTGGGGGAGCTATTCTTTTGGAGCCCTGGTTAAAACAATACTATCCAACAGCAGAAACTAGCGAAGAACCAGTTTGGGATAATGCTATAGGACTTGGTGTATTAGGTGATATGAAATGGCAAACCAAAAATTAGTTTATATCAACGATCAGGAAGTATGGAAGTATATTTGCCAGCTAAATAATTTTTCCGCATGGGTTCGCGATAAGGCCAGGGCAGAAATGCAAGGCGGGATTGATCCGGGGATAGCTATTTATATAGAAGAGTTATTGAGTAGGAGACTGGTCGGGAGAGCGGAGCCCGTAGTTATGCCAGTAATAAGCGAGGATTTGGATCATGAGATATGTGGATTTTTATAGGAGGATATTATATGAAGGAAAATATTTTTGCTGAAATAAAAAACGATATTCGATCAATTATAATGCCAATGCTGAACATGGAAATACCTCTAGCCGTTACAGAAACGATCGAAGCCCTATGGGAAGATAAGCGAAGGCCACAAATCCACGCTAAGAAGAAAATCGCTAACGGCTATACATTTACTATTGCACTCCCTGCAGGGGTTAGTTTTAAAGATTTTTATAGCAAGCTAGATTATTTCAAGGATGCAGCAGGCGGAAACAATGTTCAGGTAGATATCAGTCAATCCGGTAAAATGGCAATATTAAATATCAGTACCGATCTACTAGGTGATTATTTTACTTATTCGGCAGATTATCCACTTAAAGGAATCTTGCCAATACCAATAGGGTATAGCAAGCGTGGCTTAGAAGTTATCGATCTCGCATCATTGCCCCACATGCTAATAGGAGGAACTACAGGCGGTGGCAAATCAAATGCTATACATGTTATCGCTAACTCATTATTAAACCTTCCAGAGCCGCCTGTGATAGTATTGATTGACTTGAAAATGTCAGAGTATAACTATCTTGAAAATCGTGTCATGCTAGTGACCGAATTAGAAACCGCTTGTCAGGCACTGGATAGGCTTGTGCAGGAGATGCGGAAAAGGCAACTATTATTAAAACAATCTAAATTCGTTAATATCGGTAAATATAATGCCAAATGCGTAACGAAATTACCATATATCGTACTAATTATTGATGAGCTGGCAGAATTAAAAGATAAGGATGCACAGGAAGACCTAGAGACATTACTCAGATTGTGCCGGTCAGTAGGAATTTGCAATGTAGCTGCTACGCAAAGGCCATCATCCAAAATATTCACCAGCAAGTCATTTGGAGATGCAAAGGCAAATTTTTCAGGCCGCTTATGTTACCAAGTAATATCAAACATAGATAGCCGTATCATTTTAGACTCAGGCGAGGGCGCATTATTACCATCCATACCAGGAAGGGCCATGTGGAGAAACGGAAGGGAACTAATTGAGATACAAACACCTTATCTTGATCCCGAGGAGGTGCAGCAGATTGAACAATTTCAGACGGGCGGGAAAGCAAAGGGACAACAGGCTTATCGAAACTCTAACGGAGTGGGGCGTATTGGATGCAAAACAAATACAACTCCTACTATATCCATCCGCTAGAGTGGCCCAAAGGAGATTGTCGGCATTGTATCAGCAAGGTAAAATTAAACGCTGTACTCAAACATCACCATATTTTTATTACATAGATGTTCACAAAAATCCCCTGCAGCGTATAGGTATAAACTGGGCTAGATTGTGGCTTGAGAAACGCTGTAAGTCATGGGAGCGTATATCATTTAATTATGATACTTCAATCTGTACGGTCATAAATACGGTAACTGGGGCCATTAGAGAGCATTACATTACCGATAAGGTTTTTAAATTACCAGGAGATAGTACGATCATGGTCAACGATGATTTTATAAATAATGCTAGGGAGGTTTTACGCAATGCGTGAAATCATATTAATAATTTTTAGTTGCTTAACACCAACAATTTGCTATGCTGGACTTAGGGACTTAATATCTGGATCTAGTTCCGATGCTCAGATATACGTGAATGGAACACTTGCTATATTTGCTTGTGGGATTATAAGTATAGTAGGTCCAATGATATTATCAGCATTTGGTGGAAGTAAGATTGCTAGGTTAGTCGCAAATGGAAGTTACCTAGCAGCTGTAGGAATTTTTATAGGATTGGCTATGATGTTATTTAAACAATTTTGCGATTTAATATAATGTTGATATACGTTTGCCTATTCGTGAGCTATTCGCTAATACGTACAAAAACAAGCCTTAACGCTAGATGTTGAGGCTTTTTTTTGCGTGAAACAGGGTCGCGGTTAGTGTGTGCGGGTGCGTGTACATGCGTGCGCAAAAAAATATATGCATAGTATAATAAACTACGCATATATTTAATAGAAGGAAACTTTATATTATCATGTTTTGTGATATTCGTATTGAGAAAAGAATTATAAAAAGGTTACGTAAGGAAATACTACGTATGGAATAGACCTAACAAAGGACTTAGCTAAGCTAGGTCTTTTTTTATGCAGAAAAATAGTAACAATTGTTGGTAGTAGATCGTTACAATTTTACTTAAATATCCTGCTAATGATAGCTAAAATAGGTGTTGTCAATTAATGTTTACGATGGTTCTGTGAATAAAACTAACTATGCATGGCAATAATGCTCATGTATGGTATTTATTAAAATGGATTTATGGAAACCAATGGGGGGAAAAAAATGATTATAAATAAAGTGGAAATTTGCGGTGTTAATACAGCGAAACTCCCGGTGCTTTCCGCTACTAAAATGCGTGAATTGTTTGTGGTGCTACAAAATGGAGAACTATCGGTAAGAGAACAATTAATCTATGGCAATTTGCGATTGGTTCTTAGTGTAATCCAGCGGTTTAATAATCGGGGTGAATATGTAGATGATTTGTTTCAGGTTGGTTGTATTGGTCTAATGAAAGCAATCGACAATTTTGACCTTTCGCAAAACGTCAAATTTTCTACTTATGCTGTACCGATGATTATTGGTGAAATACGTCGTTATTTACGTGATAATAATCCCATTCGAGTTAGTAGGTCTATGCGGGATATTGCCTACAAAGCATTGCAGGTAAGGGATTCTCTCGTCAGCAGACATTCCCGGGAGCCTTCTATAAAGGAGATTGCTGACGAGCTCAAAATTCAACGGGAAGAAATAATATTTGCTCTTGATGCGATTCAAGAACCAATTTCTTTATTCGAGCCAATTTATCATGATGGCGGTGATCCTATTTTTGTGATGGACCAAATTAGTGATGATAAACAACTGGATTTTAATTGGCTAGAAGGGGTGGCTATTAAGGATGCATTACGCAGGCTCAGCGATAGAGAAAAACATATTCTTAATTTGCGATTTTTTGAAGGTAAGACACAAATGGAAGTCGCTGATGAAATTGGAATATCGCAAGCGCAAGTTTCAAGATTAGAAAAAGCAGCCCTTGGTCATATGCGTAAATATATATAAACAGGTGGGAGAAAATTTACTGTGAAGAGAAAATTATTATGGGGATTTGGTTTACTAGGTTTAGGTTTTTTTATAATAGCAGGCTGGGGATTTTTAACGTTACAGGGTAGAGAAAGCTTGCCTGTATCTGTTGGTAAAGAAGATTTAATTCGCTTACATGTACTGGCTAACAGTGACAACACGGAAGATCAGCAGTTAAAATTGAAAGTGCGCGATGCAGTAATTGCTTATTTGGCACCTTACCTAGAAGCTGCCAATAATAAAGAGGCTGCAAAGAAGGTTGTAGTTGCGCATAAACAAGAGCTCATTACAATAAGTGAAGAAGTTTTAAGTAAGAATGGCGCTCAGTATCCAGTAGATATTGAGATTGGAATGTTCGATTTTCCGATAAAAGCATATGGTAATTTGGTGCTGCCAGCTGGAAAATATGAAGCAGTACGAATCTTAATAGGTAAGGCAGAGGGGAAAAATTGGTGGTGCGTATTATTTCCTCCCCTGTGTTTCATTGATATAACAAATGCGACCGCTATACCAAAACAGCAAGGATATGCGGATAACCAGGAACAACAAGATGGAAAAATTGAATTCCGTTTTAAGCTCGTTGAATTATGGAAGGAAAATGTTAAATGAAGAGTTTATTACTCCTTAGCACATTTATTCACTGTTCTCATATAATATATGGAACAAGCAGAGTTGTGCTAGGAGGCAAAAATATGTTAAAGACGTCAGATCTTAACGTATCAGATACACAAATGACAATATAAAGAGACGGCAAATTATCTTTCAAAAAAGAACTCAAAATGTTCCTCTTGCCGCGCCGCATAGACGCGATAGGGAAGTTTCGTGAGTACATTCCGTTTTTCTTTAAAGGTTTTGGCTTTTAAAAAATCAGCTGGTGATAGAACCAGCTGGTTTTCTTTTTCTTGAGATATTGTTAATTCAGAAAGGGTGGTATGAATAGTCTCTAATTCTGAGTTAATATTCTTTAATGCCTTTTCTGCTGTTTCGTAGTCGATTGTGTTTTCATGATACCAGCGCATAGTATTCATCTGTTTTTTCTTAAGTTCTAATTGGAGGTTATTTAAGTAGCTAATTTCTTTTGAGTAAGTGAGGTTATTTTTGGAATATAAGTAATCTTTTAACTGACTATTATTTTTGGCGATAGAAATAATAAATTCCCAAACGGCAGAATCCAAATCATCCACGGGAATTCTACGGCATGTGCAGGGAGTACCATTAAGTGCATAGGAGCTTGACTCTTTCGAAATGCAGGAATAATAATAATAGATTACATCGTCACCTGTTTTACGTTTAGAAGTGCGAGCATAGGCCGTCATGGAGCGTCCGCAGAGGGCACAATATAATAATCCTCGCAGCAGGTAACGGTGCTTATTATTACGTTTTGCTAATTTTTTATTTTTTTGTATTTGCATTTGGCCGCTTCCCATATTTCTCTGGTTACTATAGCTGGTATATTGACGGGAATCCATAACTCCTGAGGATTGGTTTTTATTTCACGTGTATTTTGGCCAGTTTTACTGGTTTTTTGTTTAAATAGATGGTGTTGTCCATGGTACATTTCTTTGGTGAGTATACGTGAGACAGTACAGGTTGAGAGTGGGCGTCCGTTAATGCCAACAACACCGAGGTGCAATAATTCTAAGGCAATTTTTCTAGACCCAAATCCGTGATTAATGCATAAATCATAAATCAAGCGTATGGTTCTAGCTGCTTCTTCATTAATCATATACATGCTATTTTTTTTATCCCAGTCATAACCAAAAGGGTGAGCATTAAAGACGATTTTTCCTTTATTTGCTTTTGCTCGCCGGCCACGAGAGGTGCGTTCACGTATTTTTGCTTTTTCATAGGCAGATATGGCACCCTTCATGCTGAAAAATAAATGGCCTTCAGGGGAGGAGTCATAGTCACCCGTTACAAAAGTAATAGTTGCACCAGCTTTCTCTATTTCTGCAGCAATGATCAATTGATTGGTAAGATTGCGGGAAAGACGGTCAGGATCATAAATAGCTACTGTTTTAATTATGCCTTTTTGCAGATCTTCCCGTAGCCTTTCAAGGCCTGGACGTTCTAAGAATTCGCCACTGTAGCCATTGTCAATATATTCTTCTACGTTGGTAGAGCCAAGTGCTAATAAATGTTTGCGACATGCCTCGATTTGGTCGTCTAGTGAATAGCCCTTAAGGGCCTGGTCATCTGTTGAGACTCTCACATATAGTGCATTCATATTATCCTCCATAAAAGATAGACAATATATTCATAGTATGATTTTATGTGAGGGCAAAATAAAAATGACAGAGCATATGTTCTGTCATTTAGGATCTGTTTTTATATTGAGGATTATTTACCTCTGCCAGTTTTTCTCATAGGAATTTGGTGGCTGGTATTGCCGGCTTTGCCTTTTGCAGCTTTCAAAAAAGACTTATTATTCTCATTTGCCTTTTTCTTTTTCTCAAGTAGTTGAGCTAGTAAGTTCAAGTAATGTCCCTCCTTTTTGTAATTGTTAATTCGGCAGAAAAAAATTGGATTACGTTTATTATATCATGTTCTTTTATACCTAGTCGAATGCTAGATTAAATCTATTTTATGGTTTCCTGAAAGTACTTTTATGATAATTTAATTTGCTTTTTTAGATAAAAATGGAAAATGTACTATTTAAAAATACAAATGTATTTAGATAAGAAGGAATTTGATATTTATATGTAGAATGCAATGTAAAACCTAATTTTTTGTAATGTTCCTATGTGATATGGAGGTGAGGATCAATAAACATTAGGAAGTAGTTGCAAGATAGGCTGGTGGGCGGGGCCAAATAAATCTGGAGATCTGCAGTACCAAGAGCCATGGGGAAGAATAAGTAACGTCGGAGGAATTAAAATGAAAAAGATAATAACAACTGCTCTTGCTGCCGCTATGGCTCTAACCGCGGGTGCTGTCTTTGCCGCACCTGTCGAATTCGATAGTCAAATTAAAACCCAGTATCGCTCAAATACCAAAGACACTGTGGCCGATACTCAAGGTGGAATATTTAGTTTTCGCTTGAATGCTAAAACTGCTTTAGATAAGAATGTAGACTTATTTGCTCGCTTTGCGGCTCAAAGTTTGAGTGGCGACAAAATTGGTGCAGATTTTGATCAAAATAAATATGGCAATAACGGTTTAGTTACTCTTGATCAATATGGCATAATCTTCAAAGGTAAAGATTTTAAATATAAATTAGGACGTCAAGGTGTATCAATTACGCCAACTGCTCTGCTCTATAGCAGTGAGTCATATATTGGGGAGAATATGTCTTTCCTTGATGGTTTAGTTGTAGATGGAAAATCGGGTGTGACTTCATTACAATTCGTTGCTGGTAAAAGTGATCAAACTACTAAAGACAAAGTTTATTCCCTTCATGGTTCTTATAGTCCAGCAAAAAAATGGACTGTAGGAGGTACCATTGCTAAGTCTAATCCTAATGCTGGCAGTGATAAAACTTATTGGGGTACCGATGTGCAATATGCTACTGGTAAAGCTAATTTTGTAGCTGATTATCTTAGATCAGATGCTGATACCAACAATGACGCCCTTGTTCTAGGGGTAAGTTATGCATTCGACAGTAAAAATACATTATCTGCGTATTCTCATAATACTGGCAGTAAATCCAATATTGCTACTGATTGGGATAATGGTCAAAAAGGTGCTTATTATATTTATAACCACACCTTTGATAAAACAACCTCATTGAACTTATTATATAGAAGTAATATTGCAACTGAATCAATAGCGAAAGATAACACTTCTTTCCGTGCAACTGTTGCGTATAAATTTTAACTTTTTTGAGAAAGACACGAACATGTGAGTTCGTGTTCTTTTCATATTTACTGTTTACTGGTATTACATAAAAGGATAGTTTAAACCTTATTTACTATCTATAGTGCTATTAAAAGTTGTTTTTTCATAGGTTACTATGAGGTGATGATATGACATATGAAAGGAAAAAGTGTCAAGGGTTATTTCGTGGTTTCGTGATGGAAAGAAAGGATAAAAAAAATGGACTTTATCAAGCCATAACAAAAGGGTCCTGTACCTTTATTGAATATGTTGAGCGTGTTGAAATGACCGCATTATCAATCTTTGAACAAGAAATTGTTAATGCGCTGATTCAAACGGATAAAATGCCACTTTTTGATCCTAATCTTATAAATAATAAACTGTAAGACTTAAATGATTGACAGGTATAAAGAAGCATGTTTAAATAAATTAAAGGGTTTAAAGAGGTGATGATGTTTTGGAAAGAGATCGAGGTATTTTGCCAATCGAAGGAATTGAGAAAACATTACGAGTTAAGCCTATAGGACGCATACGTTTATTCAAGAGACCTGAATATATGCCAGACCCTAAGAAAAAACATCAACCCCAACAAGAAAATCAACAAGCTGAGGAAGAGAAAGAAAAATCATCAAATCATGCTAGCCACAGTGCTGGGACCATCGGGGTAACTATTGACTATAAAGCGTAAAAATAATTACTTAGATTGCAAACCACAAGGGTACAGTAACGCAGTACAAAGGGCATTGTATTGAAGGTTATTGTACTTTGGTGGTTTACTTATTTTAGAGGTGGAAATGATAATGGAAAGACCCTTATGCCGTAACTGTATTTATCTTTATACTACTTGGGATAAGAACTTCCCTTTTGGGTGCAAGGCAATGGGGATTAAAAGTTCATCATCGCCTGCTGATGTTGTCAGGAGGGCTTCGGGTCATGAGTGTCTAGCATATGTAGAAAAATCTAAAAAAGAACCATGAATGGATAGCGATATTCACGTTCTACGGATATATCATAAATATTCTTGTCCCTCATAGAATGTATTGGGGGGTGGATGTTGTGAAAGGTATTACCAATTGTGTATCAGATCTTAAGCTTAAAGAAGTAATCAACATTGTTGATGGTAAAAGAATGGGAGCGATCACAGATATCGAAATCGATGTGGAAAGCGGTAAGCTAACAGCGATTGTGGTGCCAGGAAATGGTAGATTCTTAGGGTTATTTGGTCGTAGTGAAGACATTGTAATTCCTTGGGATAAAATTAATAAAATAGGGTTTGATGTTATTTTAGTTGAAACCACAGCTTTTGCTGATATGAAGCATCTGGATAAGTAAAAAGTTGAAGAATAGTCGTATTTACATATAAAAAAATATAAAACGATTGCAAATTCTTTAAAAGTAGCAATCGTTTCATTTTTTTTATTATGATTAAATAAAAATAATAATAAATTTAGCAGGAGAAGCACAAGATATGGCGTAAAGTAAATATTAAAACACAACATCTAGTAAAACAAAATAGTTAAAGATTCATAAGTGAAAAAGGCTTGTTGATCCTTTAAAATTGGTGGTTAAGTATAGAACCATCTTGATGGGAGCAATATGTTAATAGATCTGGAAGGGGGACATTATGCGTTGTCCATTTTGCGGTTGTATAGAAAGTAGAGTTATTGATTCACGAGGGGCAGAAGAAGGAAATTCAATTCGACGTAGACGTGAGTGTTTAGAATGTATGCGTCGTTTTACTACCTATGAAATGGTAGAACAATCACCTTTAATCGTAGTGAAAAAAGACGGACGCCGTGTAATATTTGAACAAAATAAATTATTAACTGGAATTATAAGAGCCTGTGAAAAGAGAGATATTCCCATTGGCAAGATTGAAGAGGTTGGAGAAATGGTAGAACGGGATATTCGTAATACGATGGAGCGGGAAATATCGACTGGTCAGATTGGTGAAATGGTAATGAGACGGCTAAAGGAATTGGATCAAGTGGCCTATGTGCGGTTCGTTTCCGTCTATCGTCAGTTTACAGATGTTAATAATTTTATGGATGAATTAAAATTATTAATGAAGAATAAGGAATAGGCAAGTTAAAACTCTAAAAGTGAGGATATGGTGTAGTTATGAAAATCAAGAAACGAGATGGACGTGAGGTTGTATTTGACGAAAATAAAATTACAGAAGCAATTTTTAAAGCAGCTAAAGCAGTTGGTGGAGCAGATAAACAATTAGCAATGGAATTAACATTGGATGTTTTACGTTTCTTAAAACAGGAATATAGTGCTGGGACTTTTGGTGTAGAAGAGGTCCAAGATGCTGTTGAAAAAATACTGATTGAAAAGGGACATGCTAAAACTGCGAAAGCATATATTTTGTATAGAGATAAGCGAACTCGTATGCGAGATGGCCAGTCTTACTTGATGGATGCGGTTGCGGAAATATTGGTAGAAACCAATCGGGAGAATGCGAATATATCAAACTCGCCTTCAGCGAAAATGCTACAAATTGCTAGTGCTGCTAGTAAAGCCTATTATTTGAATCGCCTTATTCCTGAACATATAGCGTCATCCCATATCAAAGGGGATATTCATATACATGACTTGGACTTTTATGGAAAAACACTAACTTGTGTGCAAATCCCTCTTGGAAAATTATTAAAGAATGGCTTTAATAATGGGCACGGTTTTATTCGTCCGCCAAAACGGCCAACATCAGCAGCAGCTTTAGCCGCCATTATTTTGCAAAGTTCACAAAATGATATGCATGGTGGTCAATCCTTTGCCTTTTTTGATCGTGATATGGCCCCATTTATGGATGGATGCAAGGAAGAGGAAGTATATCAGGCTATGGAGGCTTTTATTTATAATCTAAACTCCATGCATAGTAGAGCCGGAGCGCAAGTTCCTTTTTCGAGTATTAATGTGGGTGGAGATATTACATCCGCTGGGCGTATGGTAACAAAACATCTTTTGCTTGCTTATGAGAGGGGATTAGGACATGGTGAAAATCCTATTTTCCCTAATATTATTTTTAGGGTGAAAGAAGGGGTTAACCTGCGTAAAGGTAACCCTAATTATGATTTATTTAAATTAGCAATTCGAGTGGCCTCCCAAAGGCTGAATCCTACTTTTAGTTTTATGGATGCGTCATTTAATAAGCCCTATGGCGATCAGGTTGGTTATATGGGATGCCGTACGAGAGTAATGTCCAATGTATGTGGCCCAGAAGTAACGGATGGGCGAGGAAATCTTAGCTTTACAACGATAAATTTGCCTAGATTAGCGATTAAAGCCGAACGAAATTTAATGAAATTTTATCAGAGTTTATCAGATCTTATAGATTTAACTTGTGAGCAATTATTACACCGTTATCAAGTGCAGGCTAAACTGAAGGTAAAGGATATGCCATTTTTAATGGGACAGGGGCTATACCTGGATTCAGATAAACTAAAGCCAAACGACACTATCGCCGAAGTGATAAAAAATGGCACATTGTCAGTTGGTTTTATTGGTTTAGCTGAAACACTTATTGCTTTGACTGGCAATCATCATGGTGAAGCAGAAGAATCTCAAATTTTAGGCGAAGAAATTGTAGCCTTTATGCGGAATAAGGTAGATAGAGCTACGGATAAATTTAAACTTAATTTCACCTTATTAGCTACGCCAGCAGAAGGACTTGCAGGACGTTTTGTGAAAATGGATTGCCATGAGTATGGCTTAATTCCTGGCGTGACGGATAAAGAGTATTATACCAATTCTTTTCATCTTCCCGTGAATTATTCCGTTAGTGTACATGATAAAATTAAGTTAGAAGCCATTTATCATAAGTATACCAATGCAGGCCATATTAGCTATGTTGAATTTGCAGCCCCACCAATTAATAACCTTGATGCGGTAGAAGAGATTATTCGTTATATGCAACAATCGGATATGGGTTATGCAGGCATTAACTTCCCTGTTGACTTTTGCGAAAAGTGTGGCTTTCTTGGCGTGATTGATAAGGACGTTTGTCCTGTGTGCGCCGCGTCGGAGATTAAGCGAGTTAGGCGGATTACTGGATATTTAAGTACGATTGACCGCTTTAATGATGCAAAACATGAAGAGTTGGAGCAACGTGTAGCGCATTTGTAAAAAAATGGATTTTAATTTGTAATTTATTTGATTAAGAATCAATATTGTCTAGAAGTATAGAGCGTTTTAAATGGAGTGATCATATTGACATGGCTTTTAAAAGAAAAACTACAAAAAACCTTAGCTGAGGAACAGGGAGCAATGGTTTTTGCTCCTGGATCGAAGCAGAGTTTTGCGCTAGTATATCCTAATACGTACCATGTAGGTATGTCTAATTTAGGGTTTCAAATTATTTACCAGCAAATTAACTCAAGAGGCGACACAGCATGTGAACGCTTATTTTTACCTGATAAAAAAACAGAACCAGAATATGTTCGTACCAATACACCCTTAATGACAGTTGAAACACAGCGGCCGCTATATGAATTCCCTCTAATTGGCTTTTCCTTAACCTTTGAAATGGACTATTTTAATTTCTTGCAAATCTTAACCCTAGGGAAGATACCTTTATTAGCTGCTGACCGTAGTGAGAGAGATCCTTTTATTATAGTCGGAGGACCATGTGCTACCTTTAATCCGGAACCATTAGCTGATTTCATAGATATTTGCATCATTGGTGAAGGGGAAGAGGTAATTCATGAGATTCTCGATACCTATTACAATGCAAAGGGGCGCGGGCTCTCGCGGCAGGAAATTTTGTTCCAAATGGCACAACTTTCTGGTGTTTATGTACCCTGTTTTTATCAGGTAAAATACAAAGAAGATGGAACAATTGAAAAGGTTATACATTCCGAGGGGATACCGAATCAGGTCGGGCGACGCTGGATTCAGGACTTAGATAAGTATGAGGCACAAACGGTCATTGTAACTCCTGATACTGAGTTTAGAGATATGTTTTTAATTGAAGTAGCTCGTGGCTGCGGGCGGCATTGCCGCTTTTGCATGGCAGGATATTGTTATCGTAATCCTCGTGTCAGATCCTTGGAAAAATTGAAAACAGCAATTTTAGAGGCAAAAAAGTTTCGTAATAAAGTGGGCTTGATGGGCGCAGCTATTTCTGATTACCCTGAGATTGATGAGTTGTGCAATTTGATTTTAGCGCAAGGAATGAATATGTCTGTGGCCTCTTTGAGGGCAGACTCCCTTACAGAGGGTTTAATTCATGGGTTAGCTGTGAGTAAGCATAAGACGACTACCCTGGCCCCCGAGGCAGCAAGTATTCGTTTACGTCGTATTATCAATAAAACGATTAGTGATGAACATTTATTTAATGCGATCAATATGTCCATCAAAGCAGGTATTCCTCACATTCGCTTGTATATTATGATTGGGCTGCCTTCAGAAGAACAACAGGATATTGAAGAGATTGTTATTATGGCTGAAAATATAAAAAAATATATGGAGTCACTAGGTAGTAAAGGGAAATTAACACTCAGCGTTAACCCGTTTATTCCTAAGCCCTTTACGCCTTTCCAATGGATGCCGATGGCTCAGGTTTCAATGATCGAGGCAAGACTGAAGTTTATTAATTCTAGTTTACGCCAGAGAAAAGGTATTGAAGTTTTGGTTGAGTCACCAAAAGAGGCTTATATTCAAGCTATATTAGCTAGAGGGGATCGTCGCCTGGCTGTAGCCTTACTAGAAGCCCATAGAAGGGGTGGTAGTAAGGGGTTTAAACAGGCAATGAAGGCGAACTTTCTTTCAGAAGAACACTATTTATATAGGCAGCGAGATCAACAGAATGAGATATTACCCTGGCAACAATTAGATATGGGATTAGATTCATCTTACTTAGCGCAAGAATTGAAAGAGGCTGAATTAGAGAAGTTTACTGCTCCATGTGTTACAGGATGTACACGTTGTGGCGTATGTAAGAATGAATAACGAGAGGGTGGTGGTACGATGGAAAAATTTACTTTAAATTATGGGAGTAATGGATTGTGGTATGGAACATTTACTCATTTTAATAAATTATCTATCAAACATGGTGTATCGGGCCGTTTGGGCGGGACGAGCCAACATCCATTTCAGTCCTTAAATTTGGGGTTACATACAGGAGATAAGGATGAGGATGTAGTTGCCAACCGTCAACTATTCTGTCATGCAATTGGGATAAACCCAGATCATATTGTAACAGCACAACAACTTCATACTGATAACGTAAAGGTAATTACAGCTGAGGATGTTGGAAAGGGCGCAAAAAGCTATGATGAAGCAATACCAAATACAGATGCTCTTATTACAAATGTTTCAGGACTTCCTCTAATGCTATTATTTGCCGATTGTGTTCCCGTGTTAATAGTAGACCCTGTGCAGGGAGTTGTGGGGGCCGTTCATGCGGGCTGGAAAGGTACGGTAGAAAATATTGCAGGAAAAGCAGTACTAGCCATGCAAACTAATTATGGAACAAACCCAGAGGATTGTTTAGTTGGTATTGCTCCTTCTATTGGACCTTGTTGTTATGAGGTTGATGAAGTAGTAATCAATAAGCTAAAAAAACAGTTCGAAGATTGGGAGAAGCTAGTTAGGCCCACTGGTGATAGGTGGTATCTAGACTTATGGAGAGCCAATTGCATGGGATTGGAGCAAGTAGGTGTTAAGAATAGAAATATTGTAGTCAGTGGAGTATGTACTGCCTGCAATCATGAATTATTTTTCTCCTATCGGCGAGAAAATGGACACACTGGTCGATTAGGTGCGGCGATTATCTTGTAAGCAAACTGCTTACAAGATTTTTTCTTGAAATTTACTCCTTTTATGATTAGAATTAGAAAGTGGAATTATGTCGGCATATCTTTGACGTAACATTGTAATGTCAATATATTTTTTTGGTTTAGGATATACTGTAAGAGGAAATTAATGTTTATTCGCGAATAATGCATATAATGGAGGATTTACTATGTCTATATCTGAAAACCTAACCGAAATTATAGGAAATATTACAAATGCTGTAAATAGGACAAGTAGTACGCGAATACATATAGGAAATTCTGTTAAATTAGTAGCTGTAACTAAGAATCATGAAACTCCAGCAATACAAGAAGCGATAGCCGCAGGAGTAATGGCAATTGGCGAAAATAGAATACAAGAAGCAACTAAGAAGGCCCAAACTATTGGACATCAAGTAGAATGGCATCTTATTGGTCATTTGCAAACCAATAAGGTTCGGCAAGCAGTAGAACTCTTTGATATTATTCATTCTGTTGATAGCGAAAGATTGGCTGTTGAAATTGACCGTGTTGCTGGCATCCTTGGTAAACGTCAGGATATTCTTATGCAAATTAATATGGCCAATGAAGATACCAAATTTGGAATATCTTCTAAGGACGCATTAATGTTAGGACGAGCTATTAGTAACCTAGAGCATGTTCGGTTATGTGGAATAATGACAATTGCTCCTTTTTATGAAAATAGAGAACTTGTGAGACCAATATTTCGCAGCATGTATGAATTATTTATGGAACTAAAGACTGCGAATTTGGCACATACAAATATAGAGTGGTTGTCAATGGGAATGACGAATGATTATATGATAGGTGTAGAAGAAGGCTCAAATTTAGTACGTATTGGTACTGGGATATTTGGTCAGCGTCAATATTAAAGGGAGGCATAAAAAAGATGAAGTTTATGGAAAAGGTTTGGGGAAGTTTAGGCTTATTTGAACCTGTTGAGGCAGAAGAGGAACTAAAACCTAAGGCTGAAGAATATGAATTAGCAAAAGGGAAAAAAGGTGGCAATATCGTTAATCTGCCTACGGCTCAAAAGCAAATGAAAGTAATGGTGGTTGAGCCCTTTGCCTTTGATGATGCCCAGCATGTTGCGGATCATCTGAAAAATCGCAAGCCAGTGGTAGTGAATTTTGAAAACTGTGATAAAGAAGTTGCCAAACGTATGATTGATTTTATCAGTGGAACTACTTATGCTTTAGCAGGAAGTATACAAAAAATTGGGAATAATATCTTTTTATGTGCTCCTAATAACGTGGATGTTACTTATAGCCCTCATGAAGAAGGTAGCGATAAAGAGTTTTTGCCATGGAATAAATAGGTTTTTTAAAAATGGGGGATTTGGAAGATGTTGCAAGATAAAAAGATTGGATTCATTGGTAGCGGAGCGATTGCTGAATCATTGATTGATGGAATATTAAAAGCTGGATTAGTGATGCCAAGTCAAATTACTGCGAATGACGTAACACGAGATCGCTTAGATCATATGGCTGATCGATTTGGTATTAATACAACCTTAAATATCCAGGAAATCATAAAAACCTCAAATATATTGTTCTTAACAGTAAAACCTCAGATTATAAATAGTGTTTTAGATGCTATTGCACCCTTTCTCCTGCCATCAACACTAGTAGTATCCGTTGCTGCAGGAATTACGATTGGAGTATTGGAAGCGAAATTAGCGCGAATTCCTATTATTAGGGTTATGCCAAATACTCCAGTTGCAGTAGGAGAAGGTATGTCGGTTCTTGCCTTGGGTCAATATGCCGGTGAAGAAAATGGTCAGCTAGTATTGACTATTTTTGCAGCTGTCGGTAGAGCTATTATTATGGATGAAAATGCTATGGATGCAGTAACTGGATTATCGGGTAGTGGGCCTGCTTATGCTTTTGTTATGATTGATGCTTTAACAGATGCTGGCGTAAGGGTGGGCTTGACGCGGAATAATGCGTTAATTATGGCAGCCCAGACTTTATTAGGAGCTGCCAAAATGGTTCTTGAAACAGGTGAACATCCTGCGAAACTAAGGGATATGGTTACTTCCCCAGGCGGAACTGCCATTGCGGGAGTCCATTCTTTGGAACAACATGGTGTGCGGGCAGCCTTAATTGATGCAGTACAAGCAGCTACGAAACGATCACAAGATATGGGGAAAAAAAAGCATGAATGAACGGGAAAAAATCCTACGGTATTATCAAGCTAGTGGCGAAGGTGATTTAGCTGCTAGACTACTTGATTTGGCAGAAACTGCTTTGCGTAATCGAAGATATAAGGTTACAGAATTCCTTGATCCATTTGGTTATAGTATAGCGGAATCAATCGCTGCTCATTATGATCGATTAGAACTTTTGTCAAGTGGTGGTTATAATGGGGCAGAACGAGTAAAAGCTGCTTTTGTTAATGAAGAATTTCGAGGAAATCCTGACTTTGGGCTAGAAGTCTTAGCGGCAAAATGGGATGAAAGATATTATGAAATTACTCATCGAGATGTACTGGGAGCATTAATGGGTCTTGGTATTAAACGGGAAATACTTGGTGACATCATAATGTGCGGACAAGGCTGCCAAATCCTTGCGGATGCTTCCTTGTTAAATTTTATTATGCAAAACTTTAATAAGATTGGTGCGGCACCTATAGTTGTTTCCCAGCTAGAACTATCTGCAATTGTTCCTAAAGAAGAAAAAATGAAAGAAATTAAGACAACAGTAGCTTCTCTTAGGCTTGATGTTATTGCAGCAGCAGGCTTTGGGACTTCTCGTAGCAGGATGGCTGACGAGATTGTGGCTGGTAAATTAAAAGTTAATTGGCAAGAAAGCAAAAATAGTGCCCAAAATATTAAAGAAAAAGATATTATTTCTATGCGTGGCCGTGGGCGTGTTGAAGTTTGTGAAGTATTAGGTCAAACTAAAAAAGGGCGAATCAGTATTTTGTTAAAACGATTTATATAGATAGGTGGAGGTATAATACATGTTAACCCCATTAGATATTCATAATAAAGAGTTTAAAAGAAGTTTCCGAGGGTATAATGAAGATGATGTAGATGAGTTCCTCGATCGCGTAATAAAAGACTATGAACAGCTATATCGAGAAAACATTGAATTAAAAGAAAGTATTGATAGACTTACAGGTAAATTAGAGCAGTTTCAGCATATGGAGACTACTTTGCATAATACATTGATCATTGCACAAGAAACTGCTGAAGAAGTCAAACTTAATGCAAAGAAAACGACGGAACTTATGTTGAAAGAGGCTGAAATTAACGCGCAAAAATTAGCAGAAGAAGCCTCCAATAAAGTAAGGCGCATGGCTGATGAGTATCAGGATCTAAAGAAGCAAGTTGATGTATACCGTGTTCGTATGCGAACCTTGGTACAGGCTCAGTTGGAAATACTTGGTGAACCCAATGAGGATGAATAGTTACATGTGTTAACTATTTTTTTGAATTAATAGGTAAGAAAAATTTGACGCAGAGAATTAAATTCGGTATAATAAAATTCGTTATATATGTACATAGTTATACAAGTAATGATGGAGACAGTAGCTGGGATATGTGATTTTGCAGCGAGTTAGGAAGAGTGTGAGCCTAATAAATCAATCATAGTGAATATCACTCCTGAACTGCAAACTGAAACTTAATTAAGTTTTGCCGTTTGACGAGCGTTATTTCGTTTTTGAGTGGCTGTGTAAGCAGTCATTAGGGTGGTATCACGGGAAACAACCTCTCGTCCCTTTAGGGATGAAGAGGTTTTATTTTTTTGGAGGTGTTATTTTGGATTATAGTAAAACTCTTAATTTGCCGCAAACGGATTTTCCAATGCGAGGTAACTTACCTGATAGGGAGCCGGAATTACTAGAATATTGGCAGCAGCAAAAAATTTATGAGAAACGTACAACTCAGATCGACAAACCTAAATTTATTTTACATGATGGACCACCCTATGCAAATGGGGATATTCACATTGGTCATGCCTTAAACAAGATTCTAAAGGACATGATTCTGAAATATAAATCGCTATGTGGTTACAATACTCCTTATGTACCTGGTTGGGATACCCATGGTTTACCCATTGAGCATGCTGCTATAAAAATATTGGGACTCAATCGACACGAATTAAAGCCATTAGACTTACGTCGTGAATGTAAAGAGTACGCCTTGAAATTTGTTGACACACAACGTAAGGATTTTAAACGTCTGGGCATTGGTGCGGATTGGGAAAATCCTTATGTAACATTACGGCCAGCTTATGAAGCAAAGCAAATCGAAGTATTTGGACAAATGGCCAAAAAAGGTCACATTTACAAAGGCTTAAAGTCAGTGTACTGGTGTACCTCCTGTGAGACTGCATTAGCGGAAGCTGAAATTGAATATGCCGAAAAGAAATCTCATACTATATATGTTAAATTTCCATTGGTGGATAGTAAAGGTACTTTACCTGTAGGAGTAAGTGCTGATAATGTATATGGCGTAATTTGGACAACTACTCCTTGGACCATGCCAGCTAATGTTGGGATTGCTGTTCACCCGGAACTTGAGTATGCGTGGGTGGAATGTCAGGGGGAAATATATCTTTTGGCAGTTGAATTAATCGAAGCGGTAGCCAAAGATAATAAGTTGGAAGATTACACAATATTATCAACAATGAAAGGTGCTGCTCTTGAGGGAGTAATTTTTACCCATCCATTTATCGAACGTCAATCAGTTATTGTCTTAGCTGATTATGTTACCCTTGAACAAGGTACGGGGTGTGTACATACAGCTCCAGGACATGGTCCAGACGACTTTGAGACGGGTATTAGATATGGACTGCCAGTTATCAATCCTGTGGATCATGCAGGACGCTTTACGGCTGAAGGTGGCATTTTTGAAGGAATGTTAATTCATGATGCGGATGTGCCGGTGATTAAGGAATTAGCTGCACGTGGCATGCTGCTTGGTAAAGGCAAAGTGAAACATCAATACGCACATTGCTGGCGTTGCAAAAACCCAGTAATTTATCGGGCAACAGAACAATGGTTTGCATCCGTAGATGGTTTTAGAGAGGACGCCCTGCAGGCAATAAAAGAAGTCAAATGGGTTCCAACTTGGGGAGAAGATCGTATTCATAATATGGTAGCAGACCGTCACGATTGGTGTATCTCACGCCAAAGGGTGTGGGGAGTACCAATTCCAATTTTTTATTGTGCAAAGTGCAACGAACATGTAATCAATGATACGACGATTACTGCTGTAAAAGATTTGTTTCGTATAGAAGGCTCAGATGCTTGGTGGGCGAAAACAGCAGCTGAAATTTTACCAACTGGATTTACTTGCTCTCACTGTGGCCACGATTCCTTCCGTAAGGAAACAGATATTATGGATGTTTGGTTTGATAGTGGGTCAAGTCATGCGTCTGTTCTAGAGCAGCAGAGTGAACTTGCTTGGCCTGCTGATTTATATTTAGAGGGTAGCGATCAACATCGAGGCTGGTTCCAATCGTCTTTGCTAACTTCCGTGGCAACTAAGGGAACCGCTCCCTATAAAGCTGTCCTAACTCATGGTTTTGTAGTAGATGGTGATGGACGTAAAATGTCTAAGTCAGTGGGTAACGTTATTTTCCCGCAAGATGTTATCAAAAAATATGGTGCAGATATTCTGCGCTTATGGGTGGCTTCTGCGGATTATCAAGCAGATGTTCGTGTTTCCAATGATATTTTAAAACAATTATCGGAAGTATATCGTAAAATTCGTAATACTTTCCGCTATATTTTAGGTAGTATACATGACTTTAATCCTGACACTGACAAAGTTAGTTATGAAAAATTGTTAGAGATTGACCGTTGGGCTCTTTTAAGGTTAGAGCAAGTTCGTGAAAAAGTTACGAAAGCCTATGAAGATTACGAATTTCATTTAATTTATCATACGGTACATAACTTTTGTACGGTAGACTTAAGTTCAATCTACTTGGATATTTTAAAGGATCGGGTGTATACAGCTCTACCTGCTTCAGTAGAAAGACGTGCAGCTCAAACTGTCATGTATGAAATACTGAATACGTTAGTTCGTCTCGTTTCCCCAGTTCTTACATTTACCTCTGAAGAAGTTTGGCAACATATGCATAGAGAACAAAATATGCCGGAAAGCGTACAATTAGCGAATTGGCCAATTGCTCATGGCGAATATTTAAACGCGGAATTAGAAGCTAAGTGGACTTCAATCTTGGCAATGCGTAGTGAGATTACAAAAGCATTAGAAACGGCTCGCCGTAATAAGGTAATCGGACACTCTCTAGATGCGGTAGTTGTTGTTTATGCCGATGGACAGGTCTTTACTCAGTTATCTGCTATGAGTGAAGAGTGGGCCAATATTCTAATTGTGTCAAAGGTAGTAGTTGTAGAAGATAGGAGTAAAGCTCCAGAAAACGCTTACCAAGTAGAAGATATGGCTTTGACAATTGACGTATCACAAGCGGAAGGCGAAAAATGCGAACGTTGCTGGATTTATAGTGATACTGTAGGTAACATGCAAGAACATAAAACATTATGCAAGCGCTGTAGTTCAGTAGTTGAAAAATTATAATTGTAATTTAAAAACCGGAATTTTTATTCCGGTTTTTTTTTAATCTTATGGAGATGATATAAATGGAGGAATGTTTTGTGGAAAAAAAGGATGTAATTCATAAACAGTTAGAAAAGTTAGTACGTCATTTAGAGTCATTACGTATTGCTGAATATATGGAACTATTAGAACGTCCAGGTAAGCTTATTTTAATAAACTTAATTGCTGGACTAGCAAGGGGGCTAGGGATAGCGATTGGAGCTACTGTTATTTTTGCCCTGGTATTAAATTTATTGCATCAAATTATCTTGCTAAATATACCAGGGATTGGAGATTTTGTTGCTGAAATCGTTCATATTGTAGAGGTTAAAAATAATAAGTTTTGAAGTTGAGGAGTGATGAATATGACAAAAGATGTATTTGATTGTATGAGGGAAAGTCATAGTGTTCGAAATTTTACACAACAGGAAATACTAGAACCTACATTAACACGAATTTTAGAAGCAGGTTGTTGGGCTCCTAGTGCTGGTAATTTACAACCCTGGTATTTTTATGTAGTCAAGAATCAAGAAGTGAAGCAAAAGGTAGCAAAAGCTTGTTTTGGAGAAAATCAGGTAGAAGAGTCGCCAGTTAGTATTGTGATATTAGCAGACCCAGCACGCTCTAATGAAAAATACGGAGAACGTGGAGCTCAATTATATTGTTTGCAGGATACTGCAGTTGCAGCAGAAAATATGATATTGGCGGCTCATGGATTGGGACTTGCTACATGCTGGATAGGGGCTTTCGACGAGGTTCAGGTACAAAAGGCTGTAGAAGCTCCTCCTAGGCTTAGAGCAGTCGCAATTATTTGTCTGGGATACAGTAATGAAGTGCATACGCCTGCTAAGGAAAGGTTAAGAGTACTAGATGTAGCAAAGATTATTCATTAGGAGAGGGTACTTTGGACGCTGAGAAAAGTAAAGAACTGATGAAAAACTTGAATCTGGAGAAAAAAAGGTTGCTTGAACAGATTACCCGCTTGGAAAAAAACGGATTAGAAAACAGTTTATCGGATTCTATCGGTGAATTATCCGTATATGATAACCACCCGGCTGATATTAGTGGTGAATTATTTGAACGAAGCAAAGATCTCGCATTGCGAGACAATGCCCATGTTTTATTAGAAAGAATAGAAAATGCTCTTGAAAAAATAAAAAAAGGGAACTACGAATATTGTAGTAAATGTGGAAATAAGATACCCGTTTCTAGATTAGAGGTAATTCCTTGGGCGAATGAGTGCGTAAAATGCCAAGAAGAAGATGATAGTTTAGACTTGTCGCGCAGGCCGATAGAAGAACAACTTCTTACGCCTCCATTCAAACGAACTTTTTTAGATGATGATAAGAATGAATTTGTAGGTTTTGATGGTGAAGATGCTTTGCAGGCAGTATTACGTTATGGTAGCTCCGATTCTCCGCAAGATCTCCCCGGTTCAAGTGATTATAATGATCTATTCCCAGCTAGCGATGAACATGAGGGAATTGTTGACCCTATAGATGCTATTCCTGTGAAAGAAAATATACTAGAACATAATAAAGATAAAAATAGTTAGAAATAAGAATATAATTAACGTTTTAAAAAAGTACTCAGTCATATTAAATGATTAAAACTGGGCTTAACTTAAGCTCAGTTTTTTGCATATTAGCAGGAATTGTTTGTATGTAAGCATAAGATAATATAAAGAAGAGTAAAATGTTTAGTCTAGGTATTGTTGGTAGATAAGGCTAGGAGGTTCTATTTATGGCAAGACCAATGATGGGAACAAGAGCTATTTTGTACCGGGTTGGTGTCTTGGTCGTTGCTGCTATTGCTTACTTTTATATACCTGGAATACGAGAATTCTTTGAAAATGGAGTTACTTACTTAAAACGTCGTAATCTTGATGGTTTGCGTCAATTTATTCTTGATTATGGTGTGTGGGCGCCAATTTGTAGCATTATGCTTATGACATTACAATCTTTAGTACCCTTTGTTCCGGGTTTAGTTATTACAATTGCAAATGCCTGGATTTTTGGATGGGCTTTTGGGGCAATATATTCTTGGGTTGGCGCATTGCTAGGAGCTAGTCTGGATTTTGCTATAGCAAGATGGTATGGTCGTCCGGTAGTTGAAAAGTTTATTACGGGTAAGTACTTAAAAATGATAGATCTTTACCTGCGAAAGCATGGTATTTGGGTTGTATTTATTACGCGCTTAACGCCGATTATTCCATTTAAGGTGGTGAGTTATGGAGTTGGATTAACGACACTTTCATTTTGCAGATTTGTAATTGCAACCGCAATTGGGCAAGCTCCTGCAATTATATTATATTCTGTCATTGGTCAAAATCTTACACGTAATATAAGCATAACTATTTTAATAACTTCTTTGTTAGTGGTTATTGGTGCTATTTTGTTTCATTATCGAGAAGAGATAGAGAAGATAATTTTCTCCAGAGAAGAATGAATTGAGATTAGTTTGCTAAAAATTAAGCATAATGTAAAAAAATATCGTATTAAAATAATATTAGTTATGTGATTTATTGCTAGTCTATAGTATAATAGTATACAGTTATCTACATAGGAGGTGATTTTCATGTATAAAATTAGTAGCGAATGTATTTCATGTGGCGCTTGTGCTGCTGTTTGTCCAGTAGAAGCTATTTCTGAAGGCGAAGCACAATATGTTATTGATGAAAAGTGTATCGACTGTGGTTCATGTGCAGCAACATGCCCAGTAGGAGCAATCAGCCCAGAATAAGTGTAATATAAGAAAAGCCCAGATTTCTGGGCTTTTCTTTTTTTTACTTATTTCCGTATACAAATAAATGAATTTACTAGGACTTGGCATAAGCTAAGTCTTTTTTACGGAATCAGAAAGTATAACACTTCCTTGATTCCAAGTAAGAACGACTAAGGCTTCTGCCTGCGTCTGAGGACTTGGCCTAAGCCAAGTCTTTTCTTATGATATAAATCACAGTATTTGGGGAATGTATAAAATATAATAAGGTCAATAAGTTTAGAGATAATAATGTTTTTGAGAAACAAAGGGAGATGGCTAAAATGGAAGCAGAAGAAATTAGGCAAATATTTAAAGACCAATTTGGTTTTTTTCCGCCTTGTAATGTAGGGGCTAATGAACTAGGGGAAGACATGGGGGATCTTATTAGCCAATATCACCATTTAATATGGGGTGAAGGTGTTATCCCCATTAAATATCGATATTTAATGGCCTTAGCTACTGCTGTATATAGTGAAGATGATACACGCGCTAAATTAGAATTATTAAAAGCGGTACGTAATGGTGCAACGAAAGAAGAGATTGTGGAGGTTTTTAGGCAACAAGTTTGGATGCGAGGTGCTCCTCTCATTGTCAAAATTGTTCCTTTGCTGAAATTTTTGGACAAAATTGAAAAAGCATAAGAGGAGTTGGCTAGATGTAAAGGATAATTTAGTATAAAACTTTACGTTTAACCAATTTTTGTTTATTATATATAATATGAACTTTATTGCTGATATACAGTAGTAGGAAAAAAGACAAATGTTTTTTGATAAAAAGTATATATTTTTGGATAGGAGATAAAATTGTGCCAATATTATTAGTAGTACTGATTGTTGTATTAATTGATCAATTTTCAAAAAATTACATCCTGGTACATATGTTGCCTGGTATGTCTATTCCTGTCATTCAGGACATCTTTCATATTACTTATGTCTTGAACCCAGGTGCTGCTTTTGGTTTGTTTGAACATCAAACCCTGTTTTTTTTATTCGTGGCAGTTAGTTTGGTAGGGGCAGCGATTTATTTTTACCCCCGTATTCCCAAGCAATATGGATTATTACGTTTTGGCACAGGTTTACTAGTAGGAGGGGCAATTGGAAACGTTATTGATCGCATAAAAACAGGTTATGTAGTTGATTTTTTTGATTTTCGGATTTGGCCAGTATTTAACATTGCCGATACAGCCATTGTATGCGGTGTTGGCTGTATTATTTTTACTATGATATATTTATATAAAGAGGATGAAATAAAAAATGACTGATTTAATTCATTATAAGGTGAATGAGGCCGAAATTGGCGAACGTTTGGATGTGTTTTTAACTAAGTACATGAGTGATGTATCTCGTTCTACAGTGCAGCGATTGATTGTTAATGGCGATGTTACTGTAAATGGAAAATTAGTAAAGTCTAATTATAAGGTGCAATATTTAGATGGTGTTGAAGTCACCATGCCCGGAATAAAACCCCTAGAGCTAATGCCTGAAGAAATTCCGCTTGAAGTTTTGTATGAAGATGAAGATATTATTATTGTTAATAAATCCCGAGGCATGGTAGTGCATCCAGCTGTAGGGAATTATAATGGTACTTTAGTGAATGCGTTATTAGAGCATTGCGAAGATTTATCAGGGATAAATGGGGTTGCCCGCCCAGGGATAGTCCATCGTTTAGATAAAGATACTTCAGGAGTTATGGTAGTTGCGAAAAGTGATAGAGCACATATAAGTTTAGCAAAACAAATAAAAGAACGTTCAGCAAGTCGGCGTTATTTAGCTATAGTGCATGGTAATATTAAGGAAGAGCAGGGAGTTATTAAAGCACCTATTGGTCGTCATCCTACAGATCGTAAGAGGATGGCGGTAACGTTTGTAAATAGCAAAGAAGCAACAACAAAATTTCGTGTGATAGAGCGGTTTGGGGCTTACACCCTGGTAGAATGCAAGTTACTTACGGGACGTACGCATCAAATTAGGGTGCATATGGCTTACATTGGACATCCAGTAGTTGGTGACCCCAAATATGGACCTGATCGAAGACAGTTTTCTATTATAGGGCAAGCGTTGCATTCAGCTGAGTTAAAGATTGTTCATCCTGTTACTGAGGAAAATATGATATTTACGGCGAACTTGCCTGAGGATATGGAACTAATCTTAAGAGAGTTACGGAAAATACATAATTAGGGAGGGCTTTTTATGGTTAATTTAGTAGAAAAGACCGTCATCATGGATGAACAAGCGATCAGACGGGGGCTCATTCGTATTGCCCATGAAATTATTGAAAACAATAAAGGGATAAAAGATTTAGTACTAGTAGGAATTAGAACTCGTGGCGTACCTCTGGCAGAACGATTAGCAATTGAAATAGCAAGAATCGAAGGAGTAGAATTACCGGTAGGGATTTTAGACATAACCTTATATCGGGATGATTTGTCTACTCTTAGTTATCAGCCTATCGTACATCAAACGCAGATTCCTGTTGATATTAGTGGAAAAACAATTGTGTTAATTGATGATGTATTATATACGGGACGAACTGTGCGGGCTGCTCTTGACGCGATTATTGATATTGGAAGACCAAAGGTTATACAACTAGCAGTGTTAGTAGATCGTGGTCATCGTGAGCTGCCAATTCGGGCGGATTATGTAGGGAAGAACGTGCCTACTTCCAGTAAAGAAGTAGTAGGTGTCCAGTTGATGCCTGTTGATCAAGCGGATAAGGTAGTAATTAAAGAAATTGTAGAATAAAAAAAGACATTTCCTATCCCGCAGTAGTAGGGATAGGAAATGTCTTTTTCTATAAATTGTTTGTTTAGGACTTTTTTAATACGGAGTTAACCAGGTTTTCATCTGGTGTTACATATATAGTACTTTGGTGATCATAAATAACAAAACCAGGTTTCGCACCGGAGGGCTTTTTTACATAACGACGTTGTGTATAATCCACTGGCACATTAGATGATTGACTGGCTTTGCTATAATAGGCAGCTAAATGTGCTGCTAATTGAAGCGACTGTAATGATGGGGTTTGGCTGCCGGAGCGTAAAATAACGTGGGATCCTGGGATGTCTTTTGTATGAAACCATATATCATTATGCTGTGCTTGTTTAAATGTTACAATGTCATTTTGACGATTATTTTTTCCAACTAAAATGGTTAGGCCATCCTGCGTGGTGATTGTTAGTGGCTTGGAAGCAGGAATTGGAATGCGGCGTTTGCTAGCCTTTTTAAGATAACCGCTATTAATCAATTCTTCGCGAATATCGGCAAGCTCAGAACTGTTTGTAGCATGTTCAAGGGCAACTAAAATGCTTTCTAGATAGGATGTTTCGTGTATGCATTGGAAGAGCTGCTCTTTGAGTAATTCCTGTGCCCTCTTTAATTTATTATATTTTGAATAATAAGATTGGGCATTTTCTAATGGGGAAAGTTTAGTGTCAATAACTATACTTATTTGATTATCGTCAGGGGAATCGTGGTATAAGTCGGGTAAGGTGATCTGATTCTGATCTTCAGGTATTGAATAAAGATTCGCCATGATAATATCAGCAAATTTTCGAAAGGAATCCGCAGATGTCGCATCAGATAATTCTTTAGTAAGAATTATCTTTTTTCGTTGTAAGCGGTTGCTCTCTTCTGTGACAATCTTGAATAAAATAGTTTGTTCAGGAAGCTTTTTTTTCCCTGAAAGACTATCTATGAATTCAACAGCCTCACTCATAGTGAAAAAATGATGTTTCGTATTTTTTTGTATTAAATGTTCTAAGTTGAAAGATGCAATACCAACTAGCTGATTTTCGGCATTAACAATTACTGTAGGTTCTATTTCTTTTGATTTTAAATGAGTAATAATACTCTCGGTTGCTTCTTGTAAAGCGATAATATCAGAATTATCTAAGGCTTCAACTAGAATGTCAGCAGGTAGCCCAGCTCGCCAAATTATTTCTTTGGCAGTTATAGGTCCGACACCAATACCTGTTTGAATAATGGCTTTGGTGACAGGAGTTGTTTGGAGTGTCTTAAGCGTATTAAAAAAAACAGGTATAGGAGTCTCGAAAAAATTCAGGCGCATTTGACCAGGTGGGTAGGTATATTCCATTCGAGGTAAAACCTGTCGGGTGCGACTGATACTTAGACCAACTCTTTTAATAGCATCAATAATAACCTGATCTTGTGTGAGGATAATATTGCTATGTTTGCCCATTAACTCAGAGATAAGGCATTTAGTTATAATGGTACCATCTTCATTACGGAAATCGATAGACATTAAAGCGATTCTATCGAGACTATGCTGAAGAATGCTAGCAATGCGCCCTCCTTCTAAATGTTTTCGCAATAACATGCAAAAGGCTGGAGGTGTAGCGGGATTTTCCAAAGTGCCTGCAGTCAGATGAATGCGAGGATGCTTTGGATTAACTGAAATTAGTAGGCGTAGATTTTCATTCGATTGTCTTATCCATAATATTAATGTATATTTATCGGACTGAAAAACTTTGTCAATTCTTCCGCCTGTAAGTTTTGTATTTAATTCAGCAAGTAAAGCTGATAAGGATACTCCGTCAAGACTCATGCCCTTCCTCCATTTATATATACTGATTCTGATATAGGTATAGGTTTCTCTATGTACCTTTAGTATAATTTTCACTAGTATACCATTTTGCGTTTCCACGGTCAATTTAGGTCTAATTAGGGGCCGTTTGGAATAACATGAATAAGAAAACACATAGTAAGTGAGGTGGCATAGTGGATACTGACAAGTGGTATACACGTACAGCACAAGAGGCAATTGATTTTTGGAGAACGGATCAAGAAGATGGATTATCTTCTAGTGAAGTGAAAAGTAGAATAGCTGAATTTGGATATAATGAATTGGTGGAAAAACAAAAACCCGTTTGGTGGAAACGATTTTTTGCTCAATTCCAGGATTTTATGGTTTTGGTTTTACTAGCTGCCACTTTGATTTCAGCATTTTTAGGGGAATATGCTGATGCAGCAACTATTTTGTCTATTGTGCTAATCAATGCTATATTAGGATTTCTTCAAGAACATCGTGCAGAGAAATCTATGGATGCGTTAAGAACGATGGTTGCACCGATGAGTCATGTTATTCGTAACGGTATTTTACAGCAAATAGCGGCCCGTGAGATGGTTCCAGGAGATATTATGGTCTTAGAGTCAGGTGATAAAATTGCTGCTGATGCTAGATTAATCGATGTACACAATATGGAGGTGGACGAAGCTACATTAACAGGTGAATCATTATCTGTTAGAAAGGTAGCAGATAAACAAATTGGGGAAACTAGTTCCCTTGGTGATCGTAAGAATATGGTGTACGCTGGAACAAGCATTATTAAGGGGCGAGGTAAGGCAGTAGTTTGTGCTACTGGGATGGCCACTGAAGTTGGCCGTATTGCAGATATGATTCAGGATGTGAAGCATGAAAGTACACCTCTTGAACTGAGATTAGAATCTTTAGGGCGATGGCTGGTGTGGGGATGTTTAATCATTTGTGTGATTGTTGTTGTAACTGGCGTACTTAAAGGAGAGCCGCTTTTTTTAATGTGTATGGCAGGTATTAGCTTGGCGGTGGCTGCGATCCCAGAAGGGTTACCAGCCATCGTTACAGTTGCTTTAGCATTAGGTGTGCAGCGTATGATAAAACGGAATGCGATAATAAGAAAGTTACCTGCAGTTGAAACACTAGGTTGTACTACGGTCATTTGTTCTGATAAGACGGGTACTCTTACACAAAATGTTATGACTGTGCAAAAAGTATTTGTTGTAGGTCGAAATTATGAACTAACTGGGACTGGTTATGAAATAAAGGGGAATTTTTTATACAATAAGCAGGAATTTGATCCTAAAAGGGATAAATGTTTACTACAGTGCTTAGAAATAGGTGCATTATGTAATAATAGTATTTTAAAGCATAATAATATAGGAATAAGTGGCTTATGGCGACGTGCAACTACCAGTGGGTGGTCTATTGAAGGGGATCCTACAGAAGGTGCGTTAGTGATTGCGGCAGCTAAGGCAGATATTTGGCGCAGTGAAATGGAGAAAAATCAGCGGCGTTTAGCTGAAATCCCTTTTGAATCAGAACGTTGCCGAATGTCGGTTCTCTATGAGAAAAATAACAAAAATGTTATTTATGTCAAAGGTGCTCCGGATGTTATTTTAGATATGTGTCAACATTATATGAATAATAGCATCGAATCACCGCTTTCTGCGGCTATAAAAAACGAAATTCTGGAACAAAATGAAAACATGACAGATCAGGCTCTTAGGGTATTGGCCGTGGCTTACCGACAGATTACAAAGATGGAGGCCAGTCATGTAAGCGAAGATTTGGAAAAGGATTTAGTTTTTGTTGGTTTGATTGGTATGATTGATCCGCCTAGACAAGAAGTAAAGCCTGCAATTGCTTTATGTCGGCAAGCTGGAATAAAGACGATTATGATTACGGGGGATCATCGTAATACCGCAGTAGCAATTGCTAAGGAACTGCAAATGTTTAAAGAAGAGAAAAACCAAGCTCTTACTGGTAATGAACTCGATGAATTAAATGATGGCGAATTGGCTAAGATTATCAATAGTGTTACCGTATATGCTCGTGTATCCCCAACGCATAAGTTGCGTATTGTCAAAGCGTTAAAACGTCAGGGGCATATTGTAGCTATGACTGGAGATGGTGTTAATGATGCACCTGCTATCAAAGAAGCTGACATTGGAATAGCGATGGGATTCACAGGCACTGATGTTACCAAAGAGGCAGCAGCGATGGTTTTAGCGGATGATAATTTTGCTACTATTGTTGCTGCTGTAGAAGAAGGTCGCGGTATTTATGATAACATACGTAAATTTATTCGCTATTTGCTATCTTGTAATTTAGGCGAAGTGCTCACCATGTTTATTGCTACACTCGCTGGATTGCCTTTACCCTTGTTGCCCGTACAAATTTTATGGGTTAATTTAGTTACTGATGGGCTACCGGCTATGGCTTTAGGAGTAGATCCTAACAATCATGATATTATGAATAGACCACCAAGGCAGCCGCGAGAAAGTGTATTTTCTCGTGGGTTAAGCCTTAAAATCATTACTCGTGGTTTTCAAATCGGTATTAGTACAGTATTGGTTTTTGCAGGAGTATATTTTTTGAAAAATGATTTAACACTGGCTAGAACAATGGCCTTTTGTACTTTAGTTTTTTGTCAGATGTTTCATGTTTTTGACTGTCGGTCCGAAACGTTTAGTATCTTTGAAATTGGCATGTTTAAAAATAAATATCTGATTTTTGCCACGGTATGTTCTGTGTTTATGCAATTGTTAGTTGTGTATCATCCCTTTATGAGGGAAATTTTTGCTACGATTCCTCTTGGTTTGTCGGATTGGTTAGTAGTGCTGTGCATTTCTGGGTGGACTTTTATTATAGGTGCGATTAAACATCTATTTTTTCGGAGGCGGGTGCCTCGTTCCGTTTTGGGGCGGGTACATTAATAGAATTGAGATTTTAAGTTTAAAATGAGGAGAATAGGACATGAAGTTTAATTTTAGTAAATGGCATGGTTTGGGAAATGATTTTGTAATTGTTAATGGATTGGAAGAAAGTATTGAAAATTATGAAGAAATGGCGATTAAGGTTTGTGACCGGCATTTTGGAATAGGAGCAGATGGATTAGTTATATTATTAAAGTCGGAAATAGCTGACTTTAAAATGAGAATTTTCAATTCAGACGGTAGTGAGGCTGAAATGTGTGGTAATGTCACGCGGTGCATGGCTCGTTATGTGTTTGAGCACGGCCTAACAGATAAGAAAAAAATTACTTTAGAAACGAAAGCCGGTATTATTAAACCAGAATTAATTTTTACCAATGGTATACTTGATACCGTAAGAGTTGATATGGGAGAACCACGCCTTAAGCGAAGTGAGATACCAATGGACGGGAACGCTGATGAACAGGTAATTAACGAAATATTACGAGTTGGCGATGTTGAATACAACATTACGTGCGTATCTATGGGAAATCCTCATTGTATAATATTTGTTGATGACCTTACTTTAGTTGATCTATCTGTAATTGGACCAAAAATTGAGACAGATCCTATCTTCCCGAAGAAAACGAATGTTGAATTCGTGCAAGTATTAAATAAGCAAAAATTACGTATGCGTGTTTGGGAACGCGGTGCTGGTGTTACTATGGCCTGTGGTACAGGAACTTGTGCTACATTAGTAGCAGCGGTACTCAATGGTAAAGCAGATCGGCAAGCTACAATTGAATTAGATGGGGGTACTTTGTTTATTGAATGGGGTTTGGATAATCATATTTATATGTCTGGCCCAGCAGTAGAAGTTTTTCGTGGCAAGTATCTTTGAGTTTTCTAGATAATAAAGAAAAGTCCAACTTCTCTAAAAATTAGGAGTTGGATTTTTTTATTTGAAAGGAATTTTTCTATTTGTGGTGTAATAATATACCTCATAAGAGTAGGGAGGTGCTATAGTGAGGTTTTTTACTTTGACAGTGATTTTTTTATTACTATCATTTAGTCAGGCTTTTGCAATATCTCCGGTTAATATTGATGTTATAAAAGAGGCGCAGGATTATGGTAAATCGAATGCACAAAATCAATTAAAGGATTTCTTGCTGCCATGGATGTCTTATGAAGAGAAAGCGATAAAATTAAATGATACAGCAGAACGCTCCTATTTATACACTTCCTTTTTGCTCATAGCAACAGACGCTCGAGAAAAGAATTTATTAGGGCGTAATGTTACTGCGTTAGATAGTGAAAGTATATTGGCAGATTACTCAGGTTTATTAAGCTTTAGTACAGTTTTGTTTGGGGGGAAGCAGGATTTCACTCAAAACGCTAATGTAGTACTTAAACAGGCTGGGAAAGAAATTAAGGCGTATCAGGTGGTAATTCCTTCTAAAGCCGAAAAGAATACTGGAGAATCAGGACAAAATACGTTTACTGCTCAATGTTACTTTTATTTTATAGAAAAAGACATTGTACTTGATATTCCTATTATATTACTGATTAAAACAAACGATAAAATAGAACATTCTTTCTACTTTGATATTGCAAAGATAAAATAAAAGATTATTTAAAGAATGGTATACCTAGATAATGAGCGAAAAAGGGATTTAGGGAAAGTATGGAGAAGTATTTAAAGAGATTTGGATAATTGTAATATTATCGTTAATAATAAAAATGTGCAAAGAAAGGAGCCGCTTAGTGTGATAAAAAGTATGACTGGGTTTGGTCGTGGCGAATATATGGATAATGAATACAGACTAATTGTAGAAATTAAAGCTGTAAATCATCGTTATAATGAAATCGTTATTCGTATGCCTAAGAATTTAGGCCCACTTGAAGATAAAATTCGGCGCAGTGTATCCAGTGCACTAGTAAGAGGCCGTATTGATGTTTTTATAACAATAGACGAGTATGGAGAAAAGAAAAGAGCTGTTCGGATTGACAAAGAATTAGCAGTGGCTTATAATAAAGCTTTAGATGAATTATCAGAATTATTTGCTATGCCAGTAAAGGATAGAATTTATCAAATAGCAAAATATCCTGATGTTATTCGAGCTGAGGAAGTAACAGAAGATGCTTTATCTTTGTGGCCTAAATTGTCTCAAGCCGTTTCTATAGCGGTCAATAATCTCATGCAGATGCGTATAACAGAAGGGTTAAATATTCAGCAAGATTTGATAGCGCGCATCGCAGTGATTGAATCATATATTAATTCAGTAGAAGAGCGTGCTCCTCAAGTTTTAGTAGAGTACCGGGAAAAGATATTGGGACGTATGCGTGATTTATTGGGGATGATAGGAGAAGAACCTGACGTCGGCAGATTGGTACAGGAAGCAGCGATATTTGCTGATAAAACGAATATAACCGAGGAGTTAGTGCGTTTAAAAAGTCATTTGGCACAATTCCATACTGCATTACATATTGACGAGGCAGTAGGGAGAAAATTAGATTTCATCGTGCAGGAGATTAATCGTGAAACGAATACAATTGCTTCTAAAGCGAATGATTTTACAGTAGCCAACATAGTCGTAGAAATTAAAAGTGAAATTGAAAAAGTCAGAGAACAGATTCAAAATGTAGAGTAGAATCAAATAGAGAACCATAGGTAGATGCTAACGATATAAAAAATAAGGGGGATTTTTTATGGAAATAAAACTTATCAATATTGGTTTTGGTAATATTGTATCTGCGAATAGAATCATTTCTATTGTTAGTCCTGAATCGGCGCCAATTAAAAGAATTATTCAAGAAGCTCGTGACAGAGGAATGTTAATTGATGCAACTTATGGAAGACGTACTAGAGCTGTAATTATTACTGACAGTGATCATGTAATTTTATCCGCAGTGCAGCCTGAAACCGTAGCTCATCGCCTTGCCAGCAAAGAAACTAGCGAGGACACTGCAGAATAGCAGATGATGAAAGGAGCAGCATGTATGACAAAAGAGGGAATTTTACTTGTTTTATCTGGTCCATCTGGAGCAGGTAAAGGGACAATTTGTCAAGAATTGCTGCGTAGATATCCTGAATTAAACTATTCCATATCTGCCACTACACGGGCAGCACGTGTAGGAGAAAAACATGGGGTTAATTACTGGTTTGTTTCTCGTGAAGAATTTGAGAATATGATAAAAAATGATGAGTTGTTGGAATGGGCTGAAGTTTATGGCAATTTTTATGGAACACCATGCCGTCAAGTAAAGGATTTATTACAAAATGGTAAGGATGTTGTCTTAGAAATAGATGCACAGGGAGCTACGCAGATAAAAAAAAGATTCCCCCAAGGAGTGTTTATCTATATTGCACCACCGTCCTTGGATGAGCTAGCGAATCGCATTCATAAAAGAGGTACTGACAGTTTGGATGTGATAAAGAAAAGGCTCAGTTGTGTTAATAATGAATTGACATACGTACATAATTATAACTACATAGTAGTAAATGATGAGGTGCAAGAAGCAACAAACAAGGTTTTATCAATTATTACTGCAGAAAAGTGCCAAGTGGTACGTAATGACAATATAGTGGAAGAAATATTAACTAATTTTAATAAATAAAACTTAGGGGGACTACTATGATTCATCCATCATTAGATGTTTTAGTGACTAAAGTTGATAGTAAATATACATTGGTTGTGCTTGCGGCTAAGCGTGCTCGAGAACTTATGGACGGTTCAGTACCCATGGTTGAGAGCAAGTCGAATAAGCAAGTTACCATTGCCTTAGAGGAAGTAGCGCAAGATAAAATATCCTATGAACGGACCAAAAGTGGTATAAAGTAGGAGGTCGTTATGTTAAAGGGAAAGAATATTGTTGTTGGCGTAGCTGGTGGTATTTCTGCTTATAAAGTAGTGGATGTCGTTAGCCGTCTAAAAAAACAGGGCGCCAACATATATGTTATTATGACTAAGGCAGCGACTAACTTTCTTACCCCGTTGACTTTCCGAGAAATAAGTGGACATCCGGTTGTAGTTGATATGTGGGCAGAAGCTACCAATTGGAATGTTGAACATATTGCATTAGCTAGTAGAGCAGATTTATTTTTATTGGCTCCTGCAACGGGAAATATTATTGGTAAAATAGCCAATGGTATAGCGGATGATATGTTATCTACTACTGTTATGGCGACAACGGCACCAATCTTAATGGTGCCAGCTATGAATACGAATATGTATTTAAATAGCATTGTTCAGCAAAATATTAGCAAGCTGACTCAATTAGATTATTACTTTATGGATCCAGATTGTGGTAAGCTAGCATGTGGTACAGAGGGTGTAGGACGTTTACCTGAACCAGAGGCTATTGTAGGAAAGGTAATTGAGATACTAAAAACCAATCATGATTTTACAGGGAAAAAGATATTAATTACTGCAGGTGGAACGCAGGAGGCAATTGATCCCGTAAGATATATCGGTAACCGCTCTAGTGGGAAAATGGGCTATGCATTGGCGGAGGTTGCTGCGCACAGGGGAGCAAAAGTCACTTTAATATCGGGACCCACTCATTTGGTTTCGCCACCTGGTGTTACAATAGAATTTGTACAATCAGCATCACAGATGCAGGATGCCGTAGTGGCTCATTTTGCGGAAAGTGATATTGTGATAAAGGCAGCGGCAGTAGCGGATTATCGTCCACAGAGTATGTCGGAGCATAAAATTAAAAAGACTGGTGAGACGCTACATCTGATACTAGAGAAAAATCCGGATATCTTACTACAGCTTGGGCGCCTAAAGAAACATCAGATATTGGTTGGTTTTGCTGCTGAAACTCAGGATTTACTAGTTCATGCACAAGATAAATTAACAAGAAAAAATTTAGATATGATTGTCGCTAATGATGTTACTATACCTGGCGCCGGATTTAATACGGACACGAATATAGCAAAATTGTTGTACCGTGATGGTCGTATAGAAGAATTGCCTCAAATGTCTAAAAAAAGGCTAGCAGAAGTTATTTTGGATAAAATTCACATAGAATGTCGAAAATAGGTTGATTTTTGTTCTATTTTACTTTAAAATTTGATTTGGCAGAATTATATATTGGCTCATCAAGAGATGGTGGAGGGAATGGCCCAATGAAACCGCGGCAACCATTTGGAATATCCAAAAACGGTGCCAATTCCTGCGGTAAAGATCGCAAGATGGGAGAGTGACAGTAACATCACCCTCCCTTAGGGGAGTTTTTTTATTAATTATTGGAGGTAAAAATTGTGGAAAAAAAACGCGTATTATTTACTTCAGAGTCTGTTACTGAAGGACATCCTGATAAAATGGCGGATCAGATTTCAGATGGTGTATTAGATGCCATAATGGCGAAAGACCCTATGGGACGGGTAGCATGTGAGACTTTGTTGACAACAGGTCAAGTACATGTAGTTGGCGAAATAACAACGAATTGTTATGTGGATATTCCTAAGATAGTACGTGATACAATTAAAGAAATTGGCTATACACGTGCAAAATATGGCTTTGATGGCGACACTTGTGGTGTATTGGTTTCCATAGGTGAGCAATCCGCTGATATTGCGATGGGTGTTGACAAGGCGCTAGAAGCAAAACAAGGACAAATGGATGATATTGAAGCAATCGGTGCTGGTGACCAAGGAATGATGTTTGGTTACGCAACCAATGAAACTCCAGAGTATATGCCATTGACAATATCTTTAGCACATAAGTTAGCGCGTCGTTTAACAGAAGTCCGTAAAAATGAAGAAGTTGATTATTTACGTCCTGATGGAAAAACACAAGTAACGGTAGAATATGAAGATGGAAAACCTCTTCGTGTCGATACGATCGTAATTTCAACCCAGCACGGTCCTGAAGTTGAATTAGCAACTATTGAAAAAGATTTGATTGAAAAAGTTATTGTACCAATTGTTCCAGCTCATCTATTAGATGCAAATACAAAATACTATATTAACCCAACAGGTCGTTTTGTAATAGGTGGACCTCAAGGCGATGCTGGTTTGACTGGCCGTAAAATCATTGTTGATACATATGGTGGAATGGCACGTCATGGTGGCGGTGCATTCTCTGGTAAGGATTGTACCAAAGTAGATCGCTCAGCTGCCTATGCGGCTCGTTACGTTGCCAAAAACGTAGTTGCTGCAGGATTAGCAGATAAATGTGAGATCCAGTTAGCTTATGCTATTGGTATGGCGCATCCAGTTTCGATTATGGTAGAGACTTTTGGGACGGCTAAAGTAGATGAAAAACTGATTGCCGAGCTGATTAAAAAACATTTTGATTTGCGCCCAGCTGGCATTATAAAAACCTTGGACTTGCGTCGTCCGATTTATCGCCAAACAGCAGCTTACGGACACTTTGGCCGTACTGATATTGATTTGCCTTGGGAACGCACCGATAAAGCAGAAATTTTACGTAAGGAAGCAAATCTTTAATTTTTAATAATTTCTTGCAGGGTTTTTATCTCATCATACGAATTTTATAGGTATAGCTAATGATAAAAGGGGGACTCAGTGAGATTCCCCCTTTTTAATTTTATTAAGTATCATGGAATGGTGGTAACAATGCAACGTATAGCACAAGTTTTAGTAAATCTTACAACTAAAAACATTAACAAAGCTTTTTCATATCATATTCCTGAACACTTAGATTGCGTTGCTGTAGGTTGGCGTGTATTAGTGCCTTTTGGCAATCGCAAATTAGAGGGTTTTATTATTGATATTACTCAGGGTGAAGATTCTGATATAATTAACCTAAAACCTATTTTAGATACATTGGATAATGACATATGGTTTGATGAGCATATGATGCATACTGCTAGGTGTATTAGTGAATATTATCTTTGTAATTTAGTTGATGCGATGCGTTTGTTTATTCCAGGGAAATCAGGCATAAAAAGTGTTACACTTTATTCAGTAGGCACTGATCAGGATATTCAGAAAACATTAACTGAGTTATTAGCTAAATCAGCAGAATATTACCAAGTATTATTATATATATATGAGCAGAGATCGGTACTTTCATCCAAATTAGAAAAACAGTTTGGTGCTGGTGTATTAAAAGTCATACAATATTTACTACGTAAGAAAGTAATAGTAGGAGAGTCAATCGGAAAAAAGACTGGTACACATCTTTATAAAAGTGTAATCTATTTAGATGTATCTATTGAATCCGCCAAAACGCTTATTAGCAGTTTAGTTAGAAAACCAGCACAATGCCGTTTGTTGAATTATTTAATAGAGTATGGGCAGCTTTCTTACGATGACCTGAAAAAAAGTAATACTAGTTATGATACTGTCAAAAAATTGGTACAAGAGGGCATTGTTAAAATTGAAAAAGTTCAGATAGTTCGTGATAGTTATGCTGATTTATCTGAAACAAAAAATACCGTTTCATTAACGACTGAACAACAGCAGGTATTGGGAAAAATTATACCAAAAATGCAAGCCAAGGAATTTGAGTCTTTTTTACTTCATGGTATTACTGGAAGTGGTAAAACCCAAGTCTACATTGAAGCAGTGGCAGTAGCTCGTCAAAATTACCGTCAGGCTATTGTTTTAGTCCCTGAAATTGCCCTTACAAGCCAAATTGTCTCACGATTTAAGGCTAGGTTTGGTGATGATGTGGTAGTCATGCATAGTAAACTATCTACTGGTGAACGTTATGATGCTTGGCAGCGTCTTCGTAGAAAAGAAGCAGGTATTGTTATTGGTGCTCGTTCAGCAATTTTTGCACCTTTGGTAGATGTCGGAATAATTATAATGGATGAAGAGCATGAATTTACTTACAAGCAAGAGGAAACACCGCGCTACCATACGAGACAGGTAGCTTTAATGAGAGCAAATTTGGCAGGTGCAGTGGTAATAATGGGAAGTGCTACGCCATCAGTTGAGACATATTATCAAGCTTTAGAGGGGCACCATACAATGCTCTCTATGTCAAAGCGGATTGCAAATGCGTTGTTGCCTGCTGTTACAATTGTTGATATGCGTGAAGAATTACGTAATAAAAGGCGTAGTGTCATCTCCTTGCCTTTGCAAGAATTGCTAACTGAGACAATAAACCGTGGTGAGCAGGCTATTATTTTATTGAATCGTCGTGGTTATGCTACCTTTGTAATGTGTCGAGAATGTGGGCATATTGTACGATGCAAGCATTGTGATATTTCTTTAGTGTACCATTCTATAGGTAAAAAACTGAAGTGTCATTACTGCCAATGTGTTGAAGAGGTGCCCGATGTTTGTCCAGAATGCAGTAGTCGTTATATTCGATTCTTTGGCACAGGCACGCAAAAATTGCAAGAAGAGTTAATGAAACTATTTCCGGATGTACGTATAGTGCGGATGGACCAAGATACTACTGGCGGGAAGATGGCTTATGATCGTATTTTAGATGGATTTTCAAAAGGCGAATATGATATTTTACTTGGTACGCAAATGGTAGCTAAAGGGCATGATGTAAAAAGTGTTACGGCAGTGGGTATCATAGCAGCTGATAGTATATTGAATTTACCTGACTTTAGGGCAGCAGAGCGTGTGTTTGCCTTATTAACTCAGGCCGCAGGTCGGGCAGGGCGTGGTGAGAAGGCAGGCAAAGTTGTAGTTCAAACTTATAATCCCGAGCATTATGCAGTAAAAGCGGGTGCTGAGCATGATTACCGAAGCTTTTATGATGCTGAAATCGGTTTTCGTAAAGCCCTTTCTTACCCACCCTATGGTCAAATTCTTAAACTTACAGTTCAGGCTGATGAGGAAGGAAAGGCTCGTAATCAAGCTGATAAGCTAATAACAGAATTACGAAGTCTAGTAAAAGAAAATAAAAATATAGAAGTAATAGGGCCATTTCCAGCCCCTGTTGCTAAGGTAAATGATATTTTTCGTATGAATATCATTGTAAAAACAGACAATCTTGTGGACGTAAAGCCTCATATAGTTGCGATGGGCCTAACTTCGCGACCAGATATTATTATTGATGTTGAACCAGTTAGTATTATGTGAAAAATATTGTTTATATTAAACGTGGATTTTTATATGTTTCTATGATAGAATTTTGGCATGATTTATCCACTAGGAGGTTTTTATGGCTATAATGGAAGTTCGAAAAGCTGGCGATAAGGTATTAAAAACGAAAGCGGAGCCAGTGTTACATGTTGATAAAAGAATTAGGAAACTTCTTGATGATATGGCACAGACAATGTATAGTGCCGATGGAGTAGGCTTGGCAGCACCCCAAGTCGGTGTGTCTCTTAGAGTGATCGTGATTGATGTAAATGAAGAGTTGATTGAACTAATAAATCCAGTTATTACGAAAAGTGAAGGCTGTGAACTGGGAAATGAAGGTTGTCTAAGTATACCAGGTGTTTTTGGCGAAGTAGAACGATTTGCGGAAGTTACAGTGACTGGGTTAAACCGTTTTGGGAAAAATATAAGTATTACAGGAACTGGTTTGTTATCTAGAGCCTTACAGCATGAAATTGATCATCTGGATGGCATATTATTTATTGAAAAAGCGCAAACCATTCATAGGGGTAAATAAGATGTCAAATTTACGTGTGGTATTTATGGGGACGCCAGATTTTGCCGTCCCTTGTTTGGATAAATTAATGGCAGATAACTATAATGTTATTGCAGTAGTAACCCAGCCAGATCGTCCCAAAGGGCGGGGGCAGAAATTAGCTGAATCGCCAGTCAAACAAGCAGCACTAAGTTATGGTTTACCTGTTTTGCAACCAGCTAAAGTAAAAGAGGCTGCGTTCCAAGCTGAATTATCTTTATTAAAACCGGATATTATTATTGTTGTTGCATTTGGACAATTACTACCTAAAAGTATATTAGATTTACCTTTATTAGGTTGTATTAACGTGCATGCCTCCTTATTGCCTCTTTATCGTGGAGCTGCACCGATTCATTGGTCCGTTATTAAAGGGGATAAAATTACAGGTGTTACTACTATGTATATGGACATTGGAATGGATACTGGTGATATGATACTAAAGGAAGAGGTATCCATTGGAGAAACGGAAACGACTGGGGACATTCATGATAAGTTGAAGTGTGTTGGTGCTAACGTTCTTAGTGAAACAATAAAATTAATTGCGGGTAATAAAGCACCGCGTACGGCACAAAATCATGCATCTGCTACCTATGCTTCTATGCTAAATAGAGAATTAGAGCGTATTAAGTGGCAAGCGTCAGCGTTAGATATACATAACTTAGTCAGGGGACTCAATCCTTGGCCCGGTGCTTATTGTTGTTACCAAGGTAAAAACCTAAAAACCTGGCGGACTAGGGTTTATCCGTCTGACGAGGTAGTAACTCATCCTGGTAGAATAACAAAGATTACTGCAGATGGTTTTGTAGTAGAAGCAGGGCAGGGAATGCTAGAAGTTTTAGAAATTCAGCCTGACAGTAAAAGGCGTATGAGCGCAAGTGACTTTACTTGTGGTTATGGGCTGCGTGTTGGCGACATATTAGAATAGAAGGTGAATGGTAGTGATTGAGGTGATAGCTCGTCCCAAGAAACGATTGTTTTTGGCGCTCATATTGGCTAGTCTGTTTTTAGCCACTCTTTCTACCTATGGATTGTGGATGGTCAGTTTTCCTGGTCTCGCTAATATTAGTACTTTTCTGCCAGTTGTTCTTGGAGTTTTGTTAGGAATGGTTTTATTGGCTATTGGGATTGGGGTTGGCGGCATTATTTTAGCCATCTTAGGTTTTTCTACCTTATCTTTGTTTCAAGGACCAGCGTGGTCTGCAATTAACTTGCTATTTCCTCTGGCCATCCAAATTGGAAAAATTTTTGATGTAGAAAAAGAAAGAGTAGAACGTTCTTTTATTGAGGTGAGTAATTATTTAATTCATCAGAAACACATTAAAGTTTCACCTGATAAATTATTAATTCTTACACCTCATTGTATTCAGCAAGAATTATGCCAATATAAAGTGACTCATGATATTGCCAATTGTCGTAAATGTGGAGCTTGTCAGGTTGGAGATTTGCTAACCATCTCAGAAAAATATGGGGTACATGTAACAATTTCTACTGGAGGGACATTAGCCCGAAAAGTTATAAAAACCCTTCGTCCCCATGCAGTGCTCGCCATTGCTTGTGAACGAGATTTGACAAGTGGTATTCAGGACGTTTTTCCACTTCCAGTTATTGGTGTGTTAAATGAAAGGCCGAATGGGCCTTGTTGCAACACACGAATTGATGTTAAACGAGTAGAGGAAGCGGTAAAAGATTTCATTTCTTAATATATAAAGGTGTAAAAGGTGAATATATGGATGCTAGAGAGATTGCGCTAAAGGTTATAAATGATGTAACAAATAATAAAGCTTATGCAAATATAGCTTTGGTAAGGGAGATCAATCGTCATAAAATATCCGATCAAGATCGTCGTTTCGTTACAGAATTAGTATATGGTACGATTAAAGCTGGTAAGACATTAGATTGGATTATAGGTCATTATGTCACCAGATCATTAGATAAAGTAGCCCCAATTATTTTGAATATTTTACGTATGGGTATGTATCAAATCTTCTTTTTGTCTAAAGTGCCAGTATCGGCAGCCTGTAATCAGGCCGTAGAACTGACTAAAAAGTATGGACATGCTGGTACTGTTAAATTTGTTAATGCTGTCCTACGTAATGCGGGTCGCGGAACTGATAAGGTGGTATATCCAGATCGGGAGAAGGATATTCTTAGCTTTTTATCTTTAAAATACTTTCACCCACAATGGATGGTAGCTCGTTGGTTAAAGCGCCTAGGACCTAAAGCTACTGAAGAATTATGTCAAATTAATAACGTAACACCACTTCTTTCCTTACGTACAAATACGCTAAAAGTTACCCGTGAAGAACTTCTAGATATTTTAGCAAAAGAAGGAGTAAGTGCTGAACCCTCTCGTTGGACCCCAGAAGGTATTGTATGTCATAGTTATCCAGCATTGAGCACTTTGAAATCCTTAAACGAAGGGTTATTCCAAATACAAGATGAGAGTTCTATGTTAGTTGCTCATGTCCTCGCTCCCGAACCAGGTGAGTTTATTATTGATGCTTGCGGTGCGCCTGGAGGTAAAAGCACCCATATAGCCGCGTTGATGGAAAATAAGGGGCGTGTTTTATCAACTGATATCTATGATCATAAATTAGCACTAACTAGTGAGAATGCAAAACGATTAGGTATTAGCATTATTGAAACACAGGTACTTGATGCGACAACCTTAAGCGATCAGTACTTAAGGCAAGCAGATCGAGTACTGGTGGATGCACCTTGCTCTGGTCTTGGTGTATTAAGGCGTAAAGCGGATTCACGCTGGCGAAAAACGGAATCTATGTTTAAAGATTTACCTGTCTTACAAAAGGCGATCTTAAAGAGCGCTGCTGAATGCGTAAAAATAGGTGGCACTTTAGTATATAGTACGTGTACAACAGAACCTGAAGAGAACCAAGATATTATTGATAGTTTCTTGTTAGATAATCAGGATTTCACACTTCAGCATGCAGGCCAATTCTTTCCCTCAGAAGAGCATAAGGGGGAAATGGTTCAGTTATGGCCACATATTGATCAGGTAGATGGTTTTTTTATTTCTCGCTTACTACGGGTGAAATAGGTGAATAATAATGAAAATTGATATTTTCGGTATGTTTGTAGATGAAATTGCTCAAGTCATTCACCCTTATGGTTTACCAAAGTATCGGGCCTTGCAAATTGCAAAATGGATGTACCAGTGCGGGGTTTATGATTTTGATAATATGACGAATTTGTCTAAAGATCATAGAGCCCTGCTGATGGATAATTTTGTCATTCATACGGTGGTAACACAAGCTGTGCAACAGTCGTCTGATGGTAAGACAAGTAAATACTTAGTAAGTTTTCATGATGGTTCTGCAGTAGAAACTGTATTAATGCGTCAGCCTTATGGAAATAGTGTATGTGTTTCAACTCAGGTTGGATGTGCCATGGGTTGCGTGTTCTGTGCTTCTACATTAAATGGGGTTATCAGAAACTTATCAGGTGGCGAAATCTTAGCACAAGTGTTGTATATTAATAGCTTGTTGCAGCAAGAACAGGCTGCTGTCAATAATATTGTAATTATGGGCTCTGGAGAACCGTTGGCTAATTATGACAACGTACTAAAATTTATCCGATTGTGTCACGAAGAATATAGTATTCACCTTAGTTATCGCAGTATTACATTATCCACTTCAGGCTTAGTGCCAGAAATGAATCAGTTAGCTAGAGAGGGATTGCCAGTAACCTTATCTATTTCTTTGCATGCACCTACTAACGAAATTCGTTCCCAACTAATGCCGATTAATAATCGCTATTCATTATCTGAAGTTATGGATGCAGGCGATTACTATGCTGAGCAAACAGGTAGACGGGTGACTTACGAATATGTATTAATTTCTGATGTTAACGATAAAATAGAGCATGCGGGGCAGTTAGCGGCGCTGATGAAAGGGCGATTGGCTAATGTCAATCTAATACCCGTTAATCCTGTTATGGAACGCGGATTATTAAGGCCTGATAATAAAAGAATTCAGCAGTTTGAAAAAAATCTTCTTGACAAAAGAATTAATGTTACAGTACGTCGCGAAATGGGTACGGATATACGGGCTGCTTGTGGACAGCTTAGAAATAACGTAGTAAATAATAGTCCAAAAGCAAGGTGATAATGCCTTGCTTTTTCGATTTATTATTTCGATAAGATTTTGAGGATAAAAGTACCTCATTTTGACTATGATGGTAATATAAAGTATAATAAAATAGATTAAATTGGTGAGGTAATAGTCATGAAGTTTGTTCGAGGCCTGGAAAATATGTTTGAGAAGTATATCGAAGGATTCTTTAATAGTAAATTTTCTAGTGGTTTACAGCCAATAGAAATTGGTAAGCAATTGGTTAGGAGTATGGAGGACGAGAAAACAGTCGGTATTTCAAAAACGTATGTTCCTAATTTATATATGGTTTATTTAAACGACATTGATTATAATCGAATATCTTCTTATAGCCAGTCTATTTCCCAAGAATTATCTACTCACTTAATGGAGCAGGCGAAACAAAGGAAATATACGATCATAGGTATGCCTATAATTGAGTTTTATCAAGATGAGTCTGTTATCAAGGGTAATTTTCGTGTAGTAAGCTGCTTTAGCGAGCCCTTGCCTGATGAAAAAGGGGTAGTAAGTGAGAATATAGAACAACAAGAAATTTCCGATACTCGCATATTTGATAAAGTGGAATGTAATATATTAAAACAAGCTTGTTTACATGGGGAATTACGTGTTTTAGAAGGACCTGATGCAGGTGTAAAGGTTGATATGACAACCAACAGGGTGAATATTGGACGTAGGGCTAGTAATGAACTGCCACTCACCGATTTAAATACATCAAGGTTACAGGCCTATGTGATATTTGAAGATGGTAATCATGTGATATATGATGCGAAAAGCCTAAATGGTACTTATGTAAATGATCATCGAATTAGCTGCAAAGAATTAACGAATGGTGATCATATAAAAATAGGTAATACTGTTATTTTATATGAGGTGAATTGAATTGCCGAGCAAGGTATTCATTTTAAATAGCATTGGCGTTATACTACAATATAGTTTATTTGGATTGTTATATTATTTTTTATATAAAGTCATAAAATTAATTTATACTGATTTAAATTTATCCGAGCATAAAAAAGTATCAGTAAAGAATGTTCAGAATAAGTTTGATGGTTCTACTGAGGCAAAATTATTAGTAGTTGATAGTGGGCATGTTAATCTAGCGCAAACTAGTTTTTTTTTAGAAGGAACGGTATATCTTGGGCGTAACGAGAATAATGGAATCGTAATTGAGGATTCTTTTATATCACATGAACATGCTAGTATTCATAAGAATCAACAGGGGTATTGGCTGACTGACTTACATAGCACTAATAAAACATATCTTAATGGTCAGCCTATTGTCGAGGCAACTTTGTTGAGAAATGGTGATCTAATTAAAGTTGGATCGGTTACATTTAGTTTTAAGGGGTGAGGGGTATTGCTGGCACATGTAATTTCTGATATTGGTTTGGTTAGGGAGACAAATGAGGATAGTTATGTCTGTAGCCCACCACATTTGTTCATTGTGGCTGATGGTATGGGAGGGCATGTGGCTGGAGAAATTGCAAGCAAACTTGCAGTAAAAACAGTCAATGGTTATATTCAAGAACATGTGGGGAAGGATAATCTTGAATTGTTACTCAAACAAGCAATAATTCAAGCTAACACCTCAATTTATCAGATGGCTCTATCTAAAGAAGATTTTAGTGGTATGGGGACAACGGTAACGGCCGTATATATCGATGGGAAAAAGCTTCATTGGGGCCATGTCGGTGATAGCCGTATCTATTTATTGCGTAATGGAGAGTTTCGTCAAATAACAAATGACCATTCACTGGTTTGGGAATTAGTGCAAAGCGGTAGTATAACGAGAGAAGACGCGCAGAATCATCCAAAACGAAATATATTAACTCGTGCGGTTGGTACGAGTTGTTTAATTAGCGTTGATACAGGCACCCTTTCCTTAGAAGCAGGCGATGTTGTATTAATGTGTACGGATGGATTAACGAATATGGTTAGTGAAGAAGAAATCTGCAAATTAATGCAAAGAAAAGACTGCGATCCTAGCTCTATAGTAGAGCAACTGGTGATGCAAGCTAAAAATGCGGGTGGATTCGATAATATTACGACTATCTTACTTAAAGAAGAGGATGCATAACTATGAGTAACATAGGACAACTTGAGCGCAATTTGCTTGTGGTTGCTGGTATCATTATGTTACATGGTGTAGCAGCTGTTAGCTTGGCTCACGGGGTCATTAATTATATTGCGTTAGGAGCTATATGTTCTATCTTTGCTGGATTTATGATAGTAAATGCACTGTTGCGTAGAATGGGACATGCTGGTGATCCTCTATTGCTACCTTTAACAGCCTTACTAGTGGGAATTGGGCTAACCACTGTTTTTAGAATAAAACCAGATCTTTTTCTCTTACAGGTGCTATGGGTAGGTGTTGGATTGAGTGCATTTTTAGTATCTGTATTTCTTTCTAGGCGACTAGAGCAGGTGGCTTATTTTAAATATATTTGTGGGTTTATTGGTGTTAGTTTATTATTAACAGCCATTATTTTTGGGGTAGATATTGGTGGAAATAAAAACTGGGTAGTTTTGGGGCCTGTTCGATTTCAGCCTTCCGAATTTGCAAAAATCTTTATTGTTTTATTTTTGGCTGCTTATTTAAGTGAAAGACGTGAGTTATTGACTCAGGCTACAAGACACTATGGGCCATTTGTATTACCACATCCAAGATTTGCTGCACCTCTTTTAGCAGTATGGGGTATTACAATGCTTATGTTTATCTTACAACGTGACATGGGGGCAGCACTATTGTATTTTGGTATTGCTATTCTTATGGCGTATATGGTTAGTGGGCGACTAAGCTATGTGGTGATTGGTCTCGTTTTGTTTTTATTGGGGTCAGTAATTTGTTATAAATTATACGGACATATTCAAACCCGAGTGGATATTTGGCTAAATCCCTGGGCCGATCCAAATGGCAGAGCTTATCAAATTGTCCAATCTTTATTTGCTTTGGGATCTGGAGGCATTATGGGGACTGGTCTTGCCTATGGTTTTCCGGGGATGATTCCTGAAGTTCATACTGACTTTATCTTTTCTGCTATCGGAGAAGAAATGGGATTAATCGGAGCAGGTACGGTAATTATAGTATATATTCTTCTGATTTATCGTGCATTTCGAGCATCCCTTTTGGCAAGTATGCCATTTACTATGATGGTAGCCGGTGGATTAGCAGCCTCTATGGCACTACAGATATTCTTAATTATTGGTGGGGTTATTAAATTTTTCCCATTAACAGGAATTACATTACCGTTTATCAGTTATGGTGGTAGTTCGATAGTATCTAATTTTATTTTGCTAGGTATGCTATTTTCCATATCGGAAGTGAGAGATTACCATGCGAAATGATATGAATGAGATAGCTAATAACATACGTAGAGTAGCTTATGGGTTGATGAGTCTATTACTTATTTTATTAATCTATTTGTCCTATATACAAGTAATCCAGAGTGAGTTTTTAGCAACTCATCCGCTAAATCGGCGAACGAATGAAACTGCTCGCATGATTCCCTATGGTATGATCCTAGATAGAAATGGTGAGAAGTTGGCGTTAAGTCAAAAAGAAGGAGAAACATTTAATCGAAAATATCCCTATAAAGTTACTACTGCCCAAGTAGTGGGCTATGATAGTGTAACCTATGGTAAAAGCGGTATTGAGAGTACTTACAATACGTACCTAACAGGGAGTAATAACGCAATGGCTCATTTAGGAGCAATCAGCCATTTATTTGCCAATAAGGCAGGTAATAATGTAGTATTAACCTTGGATGTTAAACTGCAAGAAATTGCTTACAAAGCACTAGGAAATCATCGTGGAGCTGTAATTGCGATAAATCCTCGTACGGGAGCAATCTTAGCCACGGTAAGTAAACCTAGTTTTGATCCTAATCAAATTGACCAGGAGTGGAAAAGTATTTCCACGGATGGAAATAGTCCTTTACTAAATCGGGTGACTCAGGGATTATATCCGCCTGGCTCTACGATTAAAGTTATGATTGCCGAGGCAGCATTAAAAGAGAAGGTAATAGACCTAAATAGAACCATAGATTGTGAGGGTATTTTAAAGATACCACCAGATTATACTTTGCAAGAAAGTCATTTAGAGTCCTATGGTAAGATTAACTTGGCTGAAGCATTAGCCGTCTCGTCTAACGTATTTTTTGGTACCATATCTTTAGAATTAGGACGCAGCAAAATGGCGAATGCCTTTGAGCGATTTGGTTTTAAACAACCTGTCACTCAAGAGTTGCAAGAAGCTACTTCTCATTTGCCGAATTTTTCTTCGTTGGGCAACGGAGATTTAGCACAAACGGGCATTGGCCAGGGCAGTTTATTGGTTACACCTTTGCGGATGGCTATGCTAGCAAGTAGTTTTGCTAATAAGGGGGTAATTATGAAGCCATATCTTGTAGATAAGATAACGGATCCTGATGGTACTGTAATTAAATCATATTCTCAGGAAGAATGGCTTACTGTGACTAGCCCTCAATTAGCTGAGGATATTAGTAAAATGATGGTCAAAGTTGTTGAAAGTGGTACAGGTAAATCAGCTTCTTTACCAGGTATAAAAGTAGCTGGTAAAACTGGTACCGCAGAAAATGCTCAGGGGGATTCACATGCTTGGTTCATTGGTTTCGCACCAGCAGATAATCCGCAAATTGCAATTGCGGTAATTGTTGAAAATGCTGGTTATGGGGGAAGCATTGCAGCGCCAATTGCCCGTCAAGTGTTTAGGGCAGCATTACAATAAGGGGGTGATGGTTCACATGATTAATCGAACTCTTGATAAGAGATATACTGTTTTGGAGCATATTGGTGGCGGTGGAATGGCTGATGTTTATAGGGCACATGATAAACTGTTAGATCGCTCTGTAGCAGTTAAAGTTTTACGTTCACAATTTGCAAATGACGAAGAATTTGTGACCCGTTTTAGGCGTGAAGCGCAAGCAGCAGCTCGTTTATCTCATCACAATATTGTAAATATCTATGATGTCGGAAAAGATGAAGATGTACACTATATTGTTATGGAATATATATCAGGTGAAACTCTTAAAGAACGTATTTTACGAGAACCACTGCCTATAGAAATGGCAGTTCGGATTGCCGCAGATATCGCTGAAGCATTAGAACACGCGCATCAGAATAATTTAGTACATTGTGATATAAAACCTCATAACATACTTATGACTCGCGCTGGGCGTATAAAAGTGACTGACTTTGGTATTGCAAGAGCAGTAAGCTCAGCTACGATGCATCATACTTCAACAATAATAGGATCAGTACATTACTTTTCTCCTGAACAGGCAAAAGGAACAGTGGTTGGGGCGAAGTCAGATATTTATTCATTAGGTGTTGTTCTTTATGAAATGCTGACGGGAACAGTACCCTTTAATGGCGAAACGCCAATCAGCATTGCTTTGAAACATTTACAAGAAGAACCACGTCCTATACGGGAACTAAAACCAGAAGTTCCACCTTTGTTGGAGGCGATTGTTCTTAAGGCAATGGCAAAAGATGTAGCGAATCGATTTGACATTAGCGAGATGATTGCTGACTTAAAATCAGTACAAAACTATTTTAGGGATGACCATACCCGCCGTCTGTCAAGAGGGGATTTCCCTACTCAGATACTACCACGCATAGAGGAACCCATTTCTAACAAGGCAAATATGGTTGGGGCCGAACCAGAGAATAATAGTTTAACGAGAAGTAATAAATCCAAGAAGCGAGTATGGGGCTTAATATTGCTATTATTATTTGGCTTTATGATAGGTGCTTTTTTTGCTTTTGGTAAGTTTTGGAGCAATAATGATGTTACCGTTGCAAATGTTGTTGGCAAACAAGTAGAAGTTGCCCGCAGTATTTTAACAGGGCAGAACTTGCGTGTCACAGTATCAGAATCATTTAGTGATAAAGTACCAGCTGGAAACGTCATTTCTCAATATCCAGAGGCAAATACAGTAGTAAAAGAGCAGCGTATGGTTAATCTTGTTATTAGCAAGGGTGGTGAGATTACTATAGTGCCTGATCTTAGAGGACTCAGCCGAAGGGATGCAGAACTGCAAATTAAAAATGCTGGTTTAGTCGTAGGAAGAATTGATGAACAGTTTAACGCTGACGTTCCAGCGGATACAATTATTAATCAGCAGCCACGCCCTCCGGCTCAAGTCAATAAGAATTCTACGGTTGATCTTGTTATAAGTAAAGGTGCTGGTCCACGTAAATTTGCCTTACCTGATTTTCGTGGTACGCCGATAAATACGGTAAACACCCAAATTGAGAGTCTAAAACTAAAAGTGGGTAAAGTAACTGAAGAAGTTAGCGATAAGTATCCAATTGGGACTATTATTGGACAAAATCCTAGTCCTTCAGCGGAAATTACAGAGGGTGCTTCGGTAGATTTCATAGTAGCAAAAGGCGGCGGTAGTGCAACTAAAAAAGCGGTTGTGCAAATAACAGTACCTGAAGGTGCCACTCGCCAGGCAGTCCAAGTTGTTTTAACTGATACAAATGGCCGACGTGTTGTTTATGAAAATGTCCATAAGCCTGGTGATAAGGTTGAAAAAACCGTGGATGGTGTAGGCCAAGTTAGAGTACAAGTGTATATTAATGGTGTATTGTTGCAAGAGCAAACAATATAGGAGGCATAGCAAGTGCAGCATGGGGTGATACTAAAAACATATAATAGTTTTTATTATGTGAAAACAAATGACAAGGTGATTATGTGCACTTTGCGAGGACGCTTTAAAAAAGAACGGTTTTCACTTTTAGTAGGCGATGAAGTTGAATATGATGTTACTGAAAATGATAAAGGGATAATTGAAAAAATATTACCTCGCCGTAGCATGTTGAAAAGACCAATGATTGCAAATATAGATCAAGTTATTGTTACCTTTGCTGCAGTAAATCCAAATATTAATGCAGTTTTAGTAGATCGATTTCTAGTTCTGGCAGAAATGTCGGACTTAGATATAATCATCTGTATTAATAAAACTGATTTGGCGGATATGCAAGAATTAGAACCTCTTCTTGCATTGTACCGCAGTATTGGTTATACGGTTATTACATTATCTGCTAAATTGGGAATTGGTATTAGGGAATTACGAGATGCCCTTTCTGATAAAATTAGCGTATTTGCCGGTCCCTCAGGGGCTGGCAAATCCACGATTTTAAATACAATTGAAGAGGGGCTTACACTAGTAACAGGCGAAGTTAGTGAAAAAATTGGTCGCGGTAAGCACACGACTCGCTTTGCAGAGCTGTTACCATTAACTACCGGTGGCTTTGTTGTCGACACGCCTGGTTTTAGTTTTACCGAGTTTGATGATGTGAAAAAAAATGATCTTATGTATTATTTTCCCGAAATAGCAGCAATTGTACAGGAATGCAAATTTAATACTTGTCTGCATATGAAAGAACCCCAATGTGCTATAAAACAGGCAGTATTAGAGGGGCGTATTAATGAACAGCGGTATAATTCATATATTGAAATACTATCAGAAATTCAGGAAAAAAAGAAAGGATTTTAAATTATGATTAAAATAGCACCATCAATTCTTTCAGCTGACTTTTCTAAATTAGCTGAAGAAATAAAACGAGTAGAAGTAGCAGGTGCGGATATGCTTCATATTGACATAATGGATGGACATTTTGTACCTAATATTACATTTGGTCCTCCTGTTGTTGCGGCAATTCGCAAAGTATCTAAATTATTTTTCGATGTTCATCTTATGGTGAGCAATCCGCAAGATTTTGTTGAAGCGTTTGCAAAAGCAGGTGCTGATCTCTTAACAATTCATGTTGAAACAGCCCCTCATTTACATAGAGTTTTGCAGACCATCAAAGAGCATGGGCTAAAAGCTGGGGTATCTCTTAACCCCTCTACGCCACTTTCGGTAATTGAAGAAGTGCTTAGTGAAGTAGATATGGTGTTATTAATGACCGTAAATCCTGGATTTGGTGGCCAAAAATTTATTCCAAGCATGCTTGATAAAATTACTAGGTTAAAATCTATGATTTCCGAAAGGAATTTAGCTGTAGAGATCCAAGTTGACGGTGGAATTAATGCTGTAACTGCTCGCCAGGTAATAGCTGCTGGTGCTACAATTTTGGTCGCAGGATCTGCTGTATACCAATCAGAAGATATTAAAAAAGCAATTTTTGAAATTAAAGGCACTTGATTATTTTCATGAATACTGGTAACATATACATAATTGAATAAGGAGCCTTTGGGGCAAGGTGAAAAAGAGAAATCTTTTAACTCCTTACCGGCGGTGATTAGCCCGCGAGCCGTATGGCTGATCCGGTGGAATTCCGGAGCCGACAGTATAGTCTGGATGGAAAAAGGTTATTATTAAGTCTTTGATAAGGCTTAATAGCTATTGCATTTTTCTAATGTTCTATTAGGCTGTTAAAAAGTATTAAACTTTTTTAACAGCCTAATTTTTTTGGAGGGGTCAATTATGGATGAAGAGTATATGAGGCAGGCGCTATCTTTGGCTCAATACGCTACTGGCCGGACAAGTCCAAATCCTATGGTTGGGGCTGTAATTGTACGGGAAGGACGAGTTGTGGGACAGGGATGGCATAAGCAAGCAGGCACACCCCATGCCGAAATTAATGCATTGCAGCAAGCTGGAGAATTGGCGAAGGGGGCAACTATATATGTTACGCTGGAACCTTGTTCTCACCACGGTAGGACAGGACCATGTGCTGATGCATTAATCTTGGCGGGTATTACGAGAGTAATTGTCGCGATGGTAGATCCAAATCCTTTAGTAGCTGGACAAGGTATTAATAAGTTGCGAAAAGCTGGCATTGAAGTTGTAGAAGGTGTGCTGTCAAGGGAAGCTGCAAAATTAAATGAGGTTTTCATAAAGTGGATCTCCACAAAATTGCCTTTTGTCCATTTGAAAAGTGCAATGTCTTTAGATGGAAAAATTGCTTCTTACACAGGACACTCCCAGTGGATTACAGGGCCTGCTGCGCGAAATCGCGTACATACCTTACGAGATACTTGTGATGCAATTCTGGTGGGGATTGGTACTGTATTAGCCGATAATCCTAGTTTGACGACTCGACTATCGTACCAGGGGAAGAATCCGACTCGAGTGATTGTTGACAGCATGGCACGAACACCTCTGACGGCTAATGTAGTAACAGATGGTTTAGCCAAAACTATCATTGCCGTTACTGATAAGGCGCCAGGGGAAAGAGTCAATGCTTTGCGTGCTTGTGGCGTAGAAGTTCTGGTAGCTGAGAGCAAACAAGATGGTGTTAATTTGTCTTTATTATTTAAAGAATTAGGGAAAAGACAAATTACTAGTTTATTAGTTGAAGGTGGCGCTAGTATTAATGCTTCCGTGTTAGAGGGCAATCTAGTTGATAAGGTACATTGGTTTATTGCCCCCAAGATTATTGGTGGTAATAGCGCACCAGGACCAATAGCTGGTCAAGGAATAGCTGATGTTAATAAGGCAAATTTGCTAGAAGATATAGAAACAGAATCTGTTGGGGAAGATATATTAATTAGCGCCTATATGCGCAACCGGGAGGGACGAGATGTTTACCGGACTTGTGGAAGAATTAGGTAAAGTCAAGGCGATTGTCCGTGGTGTTAAATCTGTACGTTTAACAATTCAGGCTAGTAAGGTCATTAGTGATGTTAAGTTAGGTGATAGTATTGCTGTAAATGGAACATGTCTTACTGTAGTTGAGTATAATAATACTTGTTTTACTGCTGATGTTATGCCGGAAACAGTTGATAGTACTGCGTTAGCGAGTTTAAAAAACGGAGCAATTGTGAATCTTGAGAGGACTCTTAGCATTGGTGACCGTTTTGGTGGTCATATAGTTAGCGGGCATATTGATGGCATTGGAATGATTCGTGCTAAAGATGTTAATGATAATGCTGTTATCGTAAAAATTGAAGCAGGGCCTGAAGTGATGCGTTATATCGTAAAAAAGGGCTCTATTGCCATTGATGGTATAAGCCTTACAATTGTTGAGTATGGACAAGATTGGTTTACAGTTTCTTTGATTCCTCATAGTGCATCTGTCACTACCTTAGGATTTAAAAAAACAGGTGACACTGTAAACCTAGAAGCTGATGTAATAGGAAAATATGTAGAGAAATTGCTGGGATTACAGACTGCTGATAAACAGTCTAAAGCAAGTACTCTCAGTATGAATTTTTTACAGCAAAATGGGTTCACATCATAAAAATAAGTCGAAATACTTGGAGGTAAAAATGAAATTTAATACTATTTTAGAAGCAATTGAAGATGTAAAAAATGGCAAGATAATTGTGGTAGTAGATGACGATGATAGGGAAAATGAAGGCGATTTATTAATGGCTGCTGATAAAGTTACCCCTGAAGCCATTAATTTTATGGCGACTTATGGACGTGGACTTATTTGTATGCCAGTTATTGGCTCTAGATTAGACGAGCTTGGTATTGGTGCTATGGTATGTGAGAATACAGACAATCATTGCACTGCTTTTACTGTGTCTGTTGATGCACATACTGTAACAACAGGAATTTCAGCCCATGAGAGAGCAGAGACGATTAAAACAATGTTGGATCCGAATGCATTACCTGAACATTTTAGAAGACCTGGTCATATTTTCCCCTTACGCTATGTAGAAGGTGGTGTTTTAAGACGGGCAGGCCATACTGAAGCAGCAGTTGATTTGCCCAAAATGGCAGGGTGTTATCCAGCAGGGGTAATTTGCGAAATTATGAATGAAGATGGTACAATGGCTAGAGTGCCAGACTTAATGGAGTTTGTTGCTAAGCATAATTTAAAAATTATTACTATTGCTGAGTTGATAAAATATCGTAAAGCAAATGAGACATTTATTATACGTGGTGCAGAAACAAAAATGCCAACTAAATATGGCAATTTCCGCTTAATTTCCTACGAAAGCAAATTAGATAATCAATGTCACATTGCCTTGGTAAAAGGTGATGTAGCTGGCAAAAAGGATGTAATGGTACGCATACATTCTGAATGCTTAACAGGCGATGCTTTGGGATCATTACGTTGTGATTGTGGGGAACAATTGGAAAGTGCTTTAAAACGCATCAGCCAAGAAGAAGCAGGAGTATTAGTGTATATGCGGCAGGAAGGCCGTGGCATTGGTCTTGCCAATAAAATTCGTGCCTATGCATTGCAAGATCAGGGAAAAGATACCGTAGAAGCGAATGAAATTTTAGGCTTTGCGCCAGATTTAAGAGATTATGGTATTGGTGCTCAGATACTTGTAGATCTAGGTCTATCAAGCATTCGCTTATTGACGAATAACCCTAGGAAAAGAGCTGGATTAGAGGGATATGGCTTAACTATTACTGAAAGAATGCCAGTAGAAATGAAAGCTAATAAATTTAACCAGCGTTATTTATCAGTTAAAAAGTCTAAATTAGGACATATGCTAAAACAATATGGGGAGGAATAAAAAATGATAAGAGTTATAGAAGGACAATTAGTAGCAGAAGGACTGAAAATTGGTGTCGTAGTTGCAAGGTTTAATGAATTTATCAATTCAAAATTGCTAGATGGTGCATTGGATGGCCTTAAAAGACACGGTGTAAAGGAAGAAGATATAGAAGTACTTTGGGTTCCAGGGGCCTTTGAAATACCCCTAGTAGCTCAAAAAATGGCCGTCAGCAAAAAGTATGATGCCGTAATTTGCTTAGGTACAGTCATTCGAGGTAGCACTTCTCACTATGATTATGTTTGCTCGGAAGTATCCAAAGGAGTCGCTCACGTCGGCATGGCTACAGGGGTTCCTACTATCTTTGGTGTACTTACTACGGAAAGTATTGAACAGGCTATTGAACGCGCTGGTACAAAAGCTGGAAATAAAGGTTTTGAATCTGCAGTAACAGCAATCGAAATGGCTAATTTATTAAAACAAATCTAAAAATAGTAAAATATTTCCAAGGAAATAGTGGGTGATTAAATGAATATTGGGATTATTAGTGATACCCATGGTTGTGCGAATACTTGGGAAAAAATATATAACAAATATTTTTTCGAATGTGATTTTATTATTCATGCTGGAGATATACTATATCATGGTCCTCGCAATGATATTCCAAAAGAATATGATCCTAAACGGCTAGCTGAATTGTTAAATAATTCTCCAGTCCCAATCATAGCGGCTTGTGGCAATTGTGATGCGGATGTGGATAGCATGGTTCTAACTATGCCTATTCAATCACCATATGCATATATTATGGTTGATGGATTGCGTATCGTAGCAAATCACGGGCATAACTTTAACGAAGAGACGAAGAGAGAAATGGCAGGCAAGTTTAAAGCAGATCTATTTATTACTGGACACACCCATGTGGCCTCATTAGAAAAACATAATGGCATTGTCTATTTGAACCCGGGTTCGCCTGCTATGTCCAAGCGACCTGATGGACTTGCTACGTTTGCTAGGCTTAGGGATCGTGTTGTTGAAGTAATAGACGTTATTACAGGGCAAGTAGTAATCTCGGAATTGTTATAGGAGGGGAATCATGGGCGATCATATTATAAGAGCGACTACAGTTGGTGGGGTGCGCGCTTTTGCCGCAGTAACTACTACATTAGTTGAAGAGGCAAGAAAGCGCCATGATTGTTATCCAGTCGCTGCGGCAGCCCTAGGGCGTACCATGACTGGAGCATTATTGTTAGCTGTCAATCTTAAAACCGATGAAAGTATTACAATTCGTATTTCTGGAGATGGGCCGCTTGGTGAAATTGTCACGGATGCTCATGCTAGTGGAAGTGTACGGGGCTATGTAAGAAACCCACATGTTGATTTGCCTTTACGTGGTAATAAACTTGACGTTGGGGCAGGCGTTGGTAATGGACAAATTTCTGTTACAAGATTTACAGGCTTAAAACAGCCTTTTACTGGCAATGCAGATTTAGTTAGTGGTGAAATAGCAGAGGATATCACTAATTATTTATTAGTATCAGAGCAAACACCTTCAACGGTAGCCTTAGGTGTTTTAGTTCAACCAGATTTAACGGTAACAGCGGCAGGTGGATTTATGGTGCAAGCTTTACCTGATGCAGATGATGAAGTTTTAAGCCAAATAGAGAAGAATATAGCAGCACTACCCCCAGTTTCTCAATTGGTAAGTGAGGGCATTGATGCTGCAGGTATTATCAATAGAATTTTTGCAGGCTTACCAGTTAGTATGTATGAAGAAGTTCCCCTGCAATTTGAGTGTCCTTGTTCTTATGAACGCGTACAGAAAGTGCTTGTTAGTCTTGGTGAAATGGAAATTAATGATATTCTCGTTACCGATGGACATGCGGAAGTGTGTTGCCCATTTTGCAGTGAAAAATATCAATTTAACAAAGGCGATCTTGAGCTAGTATTAACCCTAATTAAAGGAGAATAGCAAAAAGAAAAGACTGGGAATTTCCCAGTCTTTTTATTGTGCCCTAATTATAATCTATAATGATTTTTAAATAAAATTAGATAGCACGCTGAACTTTTCCAGAACGTAAACAACGAGTGCAAGTATTAATTCGTTTTGTTTCACCGTTAACAACCGCTTTAACCCGTTGGATGTTGGGTTTCCAAGTGCGTTTAGTTTTTAAGTGAGAGTGGCTGACATTAGAGCCGCTAGTTAGGCTTTTACTGCAGATTTCACAAAGATTTGCCATGTATTCCACCTCCTTTGATGAAGGACAAGATATCCTTATTACAATAACATTAGTATTTTAGCACAAATTGCTTACTAAATGCAAGGACTTAAGGATAATTCTTTATCTGACCTATATGGCAGGAGATTTAACATAAATATTGAAATAACATATAATAATATAGATAAGAGATGGGAGGTATATATCGTGATTACTAGACAAACATCAATCATTGAACTTCTTCGATCTCATCCCTTGGTACGTGAGGTTTTTGCTAAACATGGTATGGGATGTATCGGATGCATGGGAGCAGCAACTGAGACAATTGAAAATGGAGCTAAAATGCATGATATTGATGTTGAGGCACTGCTAAAGGAATTAAATGAATTGTGCTTGAAAAAATAGGCAAACAAATTTGCCTATTTTCTTAATATATAGGTGCTAAAATCTTTTGTAGTGTAGAGAAAATGTAATAATCGAAATGGTTATTTTACGAGGGTGGTTATTTTGGGGAATTGCTGGAGAGATCCAATTCAATATATTAAGGGTGTAGGTCCGATAAAAGCAAATTCTTTGGCTAAATTAGGATTGTTTACAATTGGTCATCTATTTGAACATTTCCCTCATCGTTACGATGATCGTAGCCAAATTACCATGATAAGAAATGTAACGGATGGACAAGTAGAGACTTTTAGGGCTGGGGTTATCGGCTGTATGGAGAGTAAACCTCGTCCTGGCTTACATATCACCAAAATTGCAGTAAATGATTCATCTGGAGTAGCTCAGTTAGTATGGTTTAATCAGCCCCATATGAAGAAAATGTATAAGCCTGGTGTAGAACTTCTCATAACCGGTAAGGTAAAAAAAACATATCAAGTGGAAGTTCAAAACCCGGAAATTGAGATCATTACAGATGAAGAGTTTGATACTGGAAAAATTGTACCAGTGTATGCCGCGAGTGAAAGTATTAATCAGCGCTTTTTAAGAACGATCATTAAACAGGTACTTCATGGTTATTGTGATATTCATGAAGTATTACCTTCTACGATTTTGACTCAATTTTCTTTGCTAGACCGTAGAGAAGCTTTTGAAAACATTCATTTTCCTCAAAGTATGGAAATGCTTCAGCGTGCGAGAAGAAGGCTGGTCTTTGAAGAATTATATTTGCTACAGTGTGGCCTGCTATATATCAAAAAGAAAAATAGAAGTAACACTGTTGGCATAAAACATGGACCTGACAGTAGTGTTTCTACACAAGTGAAAGGCCAATTACCATTTACCCTTACTGATGACCAAAAAAAGGTATTGTTAGAGATTAAGCTCGATATGGAAGATATGAAACCCATGCAACGCTTACTACAAGGTGATGTAGGCTCCGGCAAAACAGTCATTGCTGCTCTGGCGTTAGCTAAAACAGTTGAAAATGGTTATCAAGGAGCTATGATGGTTCCCACAGAAATACTAGCAGAGCAACATTTTCATACATTATCAAGTATATTTGTGCCATTAGGAATTAAGGTAAGAATACTTACAGGTAAACTATCGCGGCGTGTTCGTGAGCAAGCCTTGCAAGAGATTCAGTGCGGTTTAACACATGTGGTAGTAGGTACCCATGCCTTGATTCAAGAAGCAGTTGAGTTTCAATGTCTAGGGCTAGTAGTTACAGATGAACAACATCGCTTTGGCGTTCGTCAACGAGCTCAGTTACAGGGAAAGGGGAATGCGCCAGACGTATTGGTGATGACAGCTACACCCATACCGCGGACGATGGCTTTAACCGTATATGGAGATCTCGACGTTTCTGCGATTAGAGAATTACCACCTGGGCGTAAAAAAATAAAAACATTTGTAAGAGGATCAGATCGTAGACGGTTAGTCTATGAGTTTATTAAGAATGAAGTTAAGAATGGGCGTCAGGCTTATGTAGTTTGCCCTCTAGTTGAAGAATCAGAAAAGATTAATGCCCAGTCTGCAGTAGAGTTATATGAAGAATTAATGCAAACCGAATTAGATGGTATACCTTGTGGCCTAGTACACGGCAAGATGAAAGGTAAAGATAAGGAGCTAGTTATGGATGGGTTTTATCGTGGTGAAATCAAAGTTTTGGTGGCTACGACGGTGATTGAAGTTGGAGTCAACGTGCCAAATGCAACGGTTATGGTTATTGAGAATGCAGAACGCTTCGGCTTGGCTCAACTACATCAACTCAGGGGACGAATTGGCAGGGGTGAGCACCAATCTTACTGTATTTTGCTCTCTGATAACAAAAACTCGGAAACACAAGAACGGCTTGGGATTATGACGAAAACGAATGATGGTTTTGTACTGGCCGAAGAAGATTTAAAGATGCGTGGCCCTGGACAATTTTTTGGAACTAGACAACATGGCTTACCGGATTTAAAAATCGCGGACATTATAAATGATATAGGTGTTTTTTTAGAGGCTAGACAGGCTGCAGAAAGCACAATGGCTACGTCTGAAGATTTTAATTATATACGACCGGCATTAATTACGCGGTTTGGTCAAGAATTTGGTGGAATATTTAGCAATTGACAAAACGAAAAAATAAAAAGGGGCGACCATAAGGTCGCCAATTATGGGAGAGGAGAAAATTTACATTATCATTGTGCCACATATGTAGCCTCTTTATACCTAGATTTAGCTTTTTAAAAAAAAATATTATATTGATAATTAGCACACACTATTATAAATCATTAATAATAGGGGTGATGGTAATATGAAACCTATCCATGATGAAAAGAAAATGCGAGATATTGCCGTTGAGTGTCAAGAGTTTGAGCATATTATTAACGCTATGGGGTATGGATATTCGCTGCTAAATGTATCTCCTGATGATTTTGTTCAAAGGTGCAGTGATTGTGTTAATTGGTTAGGCGGCGATTGTGATATTTTTCAGCGTGAAATAAATAGTAAGTAGGCGGATACCTGGCTTTTTTTTGGTTGCCTTTTACTAAGAATTTTAGTATAGTACAGTATTGGAGACACTTATTGTTTAGTATCATGGAGGGTTAGGATGGCTAGGTTTTTCGGATGGCTGTTTTTGATTTTTTTACTTGGGGCAACATATCTTTGGCAACCAGTTTTTTTTCAACATTCATATAGTATCCTTAAACATGGCGATATTGTTTCGTTGGCAGAGTATCTACGAAGTTTTGGTGCATGGTCAATTGTTGTAACAATTATTTTATTTATTGTTATGACATTTACAATTGTATTTCCTTTTATGATTTTGTCAGGTGCAGCTGGTATTATTTATGGCTTGTTTTGGGGAATTGTTATTTCATGGACGGGAGAAGTAATTGGTGCAGTCGTTATGTTTGTTTTTGCACGCTATTTTTTTAGGCAGATTATAGCGGGGTGGATTACAAAAAGCAAATATTTGAAACAAGTGGATGATTATAGTGCTGCTAACGGATTTAAGGCTTTGCTGATTGCTCGGTTACTCCCCTTAGCACCTTCAGGGATTATTACTGCTGTTGCAGCGATAAGCCGCATTAGTTTTAAAGATTTCATGCTAGCAACTATTTTAGGTAAATTACCGCCAGTGATTATTAAAGTTCTCATTGGCCACGACATCGTTTTTGCTGGGGAAAACATGACACGTCTAATCGTATTAGTCATAGTAGTAATTGGTGTATACGTAGGATTATGGTGGTATAAGCGGCACAAAGATCAAAATAAGATTAAATACTAAAAAAATGAAATAAATGGCAGGGATCTCACGATTAATAGCGAATTGAAATATATAAAATTTATGAGGAGGATGGATTATGCCAATCGTACAAATTGATATGATAGAGGGACGCACCGTTGAACAAAAACGTGAAATGGCAAAAAAAGTGACACAAGCAATTACGGAAACTGCCAATTGTCCTGCTGATGCAGTAACAATTGTTATTCGGGACGCAGCTAAGAGTAATATAGCAAAAGCTGGAGTTTTAATGTTAGATAAGTAATATATTTCGTAGTAAGTAATAAAGAATTCTCATTGAAATACAATGAGGATTCTTTATTTTCTATAGTATTAGTTTTATTTTTGCAAATCTAATAACTTTTAGAAATAGAAATACCAATATTATTTTAAATTTGCATAAAAAAGAGTAGATTAGGTAAGTTTAAATATGTTATTATATTTGAAATAACTTGTCCTAATTGTGCGAAAGGAGTATATATATGTTTGAAAATAAGTTTATGCAAGAAGGTTTGACGTTTGATGATGTTTTATTGGTACCAGCAAAATCAGATGTTTTACCAAAAGATGTTGATGTTACTACATATTTAACTAAGAATATTAAGTTGAATTTACCGATAATTAGCGCTGGCATGGATACGGTAACAGAAGCGCGTATGGCGATTGCTATTGCCCGTGAAGGTGGTATTGGTGTCATTCATAAGAATATGCCAATAGAAAGGCAAGCAAGTGAAATTGATAAGGTAAAGCGCTCAGAGCATGGAATCATTGTTGATCCTATTTTTTTATCCCCTGAGAATTCGTTGCAAGATGCCCAAAACTTAATGGAAAAATATCACATATCAGGTGTTCCTGTTACCCAAAATGATAAATTAGTTGGTATTTTAACAAATAGAGATTTGCGATTCGAAACAGACTTAACTCGAAAATTACATGATTGTATGACAACTGAACATCTTATTACAGCTCCAGTCGGAACATCTTTAGAAGATGCTAAAGCATTGCTACATAAACATAGAATAGAGAAATTACCATTAGTAGATGCAGACGGTAATTTAAAAGGTTTGATTACAATTAAGGATATTGAAAAGGCACAAAAATATCCTAATTCAGCGAAAGACAAACGTGGTAGACTATTAGTAGGTGCTGCCATTGGTGTTGGGGCTGATATGTTAGAACGGGTGGAGGCTATTGTTGCTGCGAAAGTAGATGTTATTGTAGTAGATACTGCCCATGGGCATTCGCAAGGTGTAATAGAAGCTGTTAAAAAGATTAAATCGATGTATCCTGAAGTAGATTTAATTGCCGGTAATGTGGCTACAGCAGAAGCGACACGTGACTTGATCGAGGCAGGGGTTGATGCTGTAAAAGTTGGTATTGGACCTGGTTCTATATGTACCACTCGGATTGTTGCCGGTATTGGTGTACCCCAAATAACTGCCGTGTATAATTGTGCAAAAATAGCTAGGGAACATAACATTCCGATTATTGCTGATGGTGGTATTAAATATTCTGGAGATGTTGTAAAAGCGATTGCTGCTGGTGCTAGTGTTGTTATGCTTGGTAATTTGTTTGCTGGAACAGAAGAAAGCCCTGGTGAGACTGTTATTTACCAAGGACGTAGCTATAAAGTTTATCGTGGCATGGGATCTTTAGGGGCTATGGCACAAGGCAGTAAAGATCGTTATTTTCAAGAGAACATGGACAAGTTAGTCCCAGAAGGTATCGAGGGGCGCGTACCGTATAAGGGTACATTGGCTGATACGGCATTTCAATTGTTGGGTGGACTTAGAGCTGGTATGGGATATTGTGGTGTGCATACCATTGAGGAGTTAATTAATAATACTCGGTTTATTCGCATTACAGGAGCTGGGCTAAAGGAAAGCCATCCTCATGATATCAGTATTACGAAAGAATCACCTAATTATAGTTTCTAATTATTATGATAAAGAAAAAGACACCGTATGCTTTACCAGGCAGGCGGTGTCTTTGCGTTTATAACATGAAACTGGAAACCTTGTTCTTTATAAAATTTAATAACAGAAGGTAATGCTTTGACGGATTCAGCATGTCCCCTCCCATCATGCAGTAACACAATAGCGTGATCCCATAAAAAAGTGTTTTTAGTTGTTTGATACATTATATTATTGAGGATGTCATTTGCTTTTGCAGCAGAAGCATCTCCCGAGCTAATATTCCATCCTACTTCTATATAGCCTTGCCTCTTTAGAGCACTCCAGTATTCTTTAGTAAAATGCCCAGCGGAACCTCCGGGTGCTCGAGAAATGCGAGGACGTACAGTTAGGATATTCTTAATGATAGTATCATTAAGATTTAGTTGTTCGGTATAAGTAGTAGGCGATTGATATAAGTCACGGTAAGTGTGGTTATAAGTGTGATTACCTATAGCATGTCCTTCCATGAAGATTTGCTTTACAATATCAGGATATTTTTCAATTTCTGTTCCGACTAAGAAAAAAGTTGCTTTTATGTTGTTTTCCTTAAGAATGGCTAAAACCAAGGGGGTATTTTCCGGGTCAGGGCCATCATCAAAAGTTAAGTATACTCTTTTACTTTCGTAGTAAGGTTCAATTATTGGTAAGACAGTTGATAATTGTCGTTCTTCTCGCTCTTTATTCGTAAAAATATCATACTCAGGTTTTTCGTTAGTTGGTACAATATTCGCGGTTTCCGTAATATAGTACACATCTGGTGAAGAGCTTATTTCTGAAGCGGGGGTCGGCGGAGAGGTTTGTTGTAAGGCAGGTATAGCAAGTGAAAGAGGAGTGGATACGAAGCAAATAAATGAAATAATAACAATAAGGCCAAAAATACTAAATAGACTATACTTTTTTACCATAATTTCCCCCTGAATCTTTTGCTGTAAATTATATTTTAAAAATTTATCGAAATTTATCATATAAATTGCATATTCGACATGTAAGGGTATATTCCTGCGCGTAAATTTCGCCTAGATTTGGAATACTAAAGCTAAGAAGGGAGTGGTGAAATGCAGCGTTTATGTATTATCGTTATACTGATTGTAAGCCTATTTGCAAATAATGGATGTGCTTTTTTTACACCACAAATTGATTCTTTGGAAAACTTAAATTTAGTCGCAGCAACCCAAGTTTTTGATTCTAATGGAAAGCTTATTTCGAAATTGTTTGAAGAAAATCGCATTGTGGTTTCAATAAATAATATATCTCCCTATCTGCAGCAAGCGATTGTTGCTAACGAAGATAGTCGATTTTTTAACCATATTGGTATAGATCCTATCGGTATTGTTCGTGCTATTTGGGTTAATTTGCGGTCAGGTGGCTTAGTAGAAGGGGGAAGTACGTTAACACAACAGCTAGCTAAAAACATGTTTTTAACTCAGGAGCGTACTTTTACACGGAAAATAAAAGAAGCTTTTTGGGCTATTATCATTGAACGTAAGTTTTCCAAACAGGAAATTTTACAGGCATATTTAAATCAAGTATATTTTGGTGAAGGTGCCTATGGAGTAGAAGCAGCGTCTCAAGTATACTTTGGGAAACATGCAAGTGAGCTTACGTTAGGAGAAAGTGCGTTGTTGGCAGGGTTGCCACGTGGACCAAATCTTTATTCGCCATATATTGATAATCAGGCAGCTTTGGAACGTAGGAAGACTGTCCTCGCGGGTATGGTGAAGGAAGGGTATGTTACACAAAAGCAAGCCGAAGAAGCACAAAGACAGCCTATCGTATTAATCGGCAAAAAGAAAAGAGTGGTACAGGCATCTTATTTTCTTGATTATGTTGCAAATGAACTTGTTGGACGGTATGGTGCCAACCGGGTATATAAGGGCGGCTTAAAAGTTTATACAACACTAGATAGTGTTGTCCAGCAGGGGGCCGAAGCAGTCTTAGGCCAGTATCAAGGTGGGGTATTAGCACTTGATCCTCGCACGGGTTATATCAAAGCTATGGTAGGTGGACGTAGTTATGAAGAAAGTCAACTAAATAGAACCATGGTAGAAGTACGTCAGCCAGGCTCTGCTTTTAAACCATTCGTATATGCTGTTGCCCTTAGTCAAGGATTGACTGCCAATTCAGTTATTATTGATCAACCAATTAATATTAACGGGTATGCTCCACAAAATTATGATAAAAAATTCCATGGACCAATCACCTTAAAAAAAGCAATTCGCTTATCAGTCAATGTAGCATCTGTGAAGCTTGGACAGCAGGTGGGAATTGATAAAGTACTTGATTTGGCGAAGAATATGGGGATCACCACTTTGGTTCCACAAGATAATAATTTAGCTGCCGCTTTGGGTGGCTTAACACAAGGTGTTAATTTGTTTGAAATGGCAACTGCTTATACTGCTTTTGCAAATGGCGGTATAGTATCTAGGCCAATATCGATTTTGAAAGTACTTGATGAAAATGATCAGTTGTTAGAAGAGGCACATATAACACAGCAATCTGTACTTAGTAGCGAGGTTGCCTATATTCTAACAAACATGTTACAAAGTGTCATTGAAGATGGTACGGGTACACCTGCTAATATTGGGCGTATGGCAGCTGGTAAAACAGGAACAACTGATAATTATGAAACAGCCTGGTTTATGGGTTACACGCCTGAATTATTAGTTGGCATTTATGTTGGAAATGATAATAGGACACCAGTAGGCATTTCAGGTACCCAGGTAGCGGGATTGTGGGGAAAAATGATGACACAAGTAGTCAGTGGCACTAAACCGACAACTTTTATTATCCCCCCCAATGTAGTAACTAATATACCGATTTGTACGGACTCTGGTAAAAGGGCTACACCTGGGTGTTTAGAGATCGAGTACAGTGCCTTTGTTAAGGGAACAGAACCTATAGTTATTGATACCCAAATTCGTCCTAAAAATCAACCAAAGGAAAAACCAGAGCCGTCTGATAAGGAGAAAGAAAAAACACCTTGGTGGAAACTTCCGTTACCACGATTGCCCAGCATGTAATAGTGTGATACAATATATTAGATAATTTAAAAGTTTGATTTTTAAAATAGTAAGGAGACTATATGTATAGTGCGCAATAGAGTAGCTGTTTTAAATGTGATGATTGATGTTGTGACAATGAAAGAAGCAGTAAATGTAGTTAAAGGATTTATTCTTCAAAAGAAGTCCCACCTAGTTGTCACCCCTAACGCAGAAATGATAATGATGGCTAATCAAGATAAACAATTAGCGGATATTATTAATCATGCAGATTTGGTTGTACCTGATGGTGCAGGGGTGGTTTGGGCGGCACGTTACCAAGGTGATAGCATGCCAGAACGTGTGGCTGGATTCGATTTAGTACAAAATTTGTTAGTTGAAGCTACTAAAGAAAAATATACGATTTATATGCTTGGTGGAGCGCCTGGTATCGCTGAAAAAGCGAAGCAGATAGCACAAGAGCGTTATCCAGGTGTACAAATTGTCGGTACACGTAATGGCTTCTTTACTAAAAAAGAAGAACCTGATATTATAAATGACATTCGAGCTTGTCAGCCAGATATATTATTAGTTGCTTTAGGTGTACCAAGACAAGAAAAGTGGTTAAATGAATATAAAGAGCAAATAAATGTTCCTGTATCAATTGGAGTAGGTGGAACATTTGATGTAATGGCTGGAGTTGTACGTCGGGCACCAGTTTGGATGCAACATGCTAATGTAGAATGGTTGTTCCGATTATTGTCAGAGCCTAAACGTGCAATCCGTATGCTGGCTTTACCACGTTTTGTTATGAAGGTAGTAGCTAGTAAAAAGCACAAAATGCAGGATACATAATGCAAAAAGAATATGAAGTGAACTCAGTTGTTTTGCACAAAAAAATGGTTAGTAAGATGGGGTGGATAAATGGTTAAAGCGCCTATAGTTAAAGAGGGTTACATATACATTGTTGTTCTTGCTATTATTACGGTAGTAATTTATGTAACTGTCGATCCATATTGGAGTATTATCCCTGCTGTTTTAATGGGATTTATTACTTTCTTTTTTCGTAATCCTAAGAGGAAGATTCCTTATGATAATAGTCTAGTTTTATCACCTGCAGATGGTAAGGTAATGAGTGTTTGTGAAGTTTACGATGACCAATTCTTAAATCAAGTAGGCCTTAAGGTGACCATATTTTTATCGGTTTTTGATGTACACGTAAATCGCAGTCCTATTGCCGGTGAAATAAAATTTCAGCAATACACTTGTGGACGGTTTCGACCTGCCTATAAGGAATCTGTAGGGTGTGAAAATGAACGTCACTCTATAGGAATAGAAAATGATAATATGAAAGTATTAGTAACACAGATAGCTGGTATTTTAGCTAGGCGTATTGTTTCTTGGGTTACGCTTGGGAGTATTTTGCAGCTGGGTGAGCGATATGGTTTGATAAAATTTGCATCATGTACAGAAGTGATTGTACCTAAAACAGTAGAAATCCTTGTAAAAAAAGGTGACAGAGTTAAGGGTGGCGAGACAGTTATAGGGAGGTTGTTACAATGAGAAGCATAATTCCAAATGCTTTGACAGCTTTAAATTTGGTCTTAGGTGTATGTGCAATTATTTCTACCTTTAATGGTGAGTTCTATCGAGCAGCATTATTTGTCGTGGCAGCAATGATTAGCGATGGATTAGATGGTAGAGTAGCTAGATATTTAAAGGTGAGTAGTGAGTTTGGCAAAGAGTTAGATTCTTTGTGTGATTTAGTATCATTTGGTGTAGCGCCTGCAATTTTAGCATATGCCTTTTTATTAAAAGATTTTGGTATTATTGGATATATTGTTGCTGCGTTTTTTGCAACTTGTGGTGCATTACGTTTAGCACGTTTTAATGTTAATGCAGGCACGGTCAAAGGATATTTTATGGGATTACCAATTCCAGCAGCTGGTTGTGTAGTAGCTACATTTATTATGCTTGGGATTAAACCTGAGGGATGGATATTTCCAATAATAGTTACTATCTTTGCTTACTTGATGGTTAGTACGATAAAATATCCTGACTTTAAAGGCAAAGGTGAAAAAATTAGAATTATTCCAGCTATAATAACGATTTTTATATCGGGCTATATTCTTTTTATCACAAAAGATGCAATCCTATTTTCACCATTTTTTGCATATGCTTTATTTGGGATTCTGAATACTGTTTTTGGGTTATTCGATTCTAAATCTGTTACGTAATCCTATTATTGAAAAAATAATTGTATCCGCATTATTGGATGCTTATTTTTTTGTGATTTTAGGAACTATAATGTTATAAGAAAAGATTCTTATCTTGACAATCTATTGGAATTAGAATTAGAATGTTATGTGTGTTTTAAGTTAAAGTATACTAGATATACTTTAAAAAACAGGCTTTAAAGGAGAAAAATCCATGAATTATATTTCTGACTATATTATGATCCCGTTACAACTTATTATAGTATTTTTTACTTTATATTATTTTATTATCGCTTTTTTTGGTATATGGCGCAAAAAAGAAATCAAAATTTTGACACCTAAAAACAGCTTTGCTGTTATTGTCGCTGCACATAATGAGGAACAGGTAATTGGGCAATTAGTGGAAAATCTCCATGTATTAAAATATCCTCGTGAGCTATATGATATTTTTGTTATTGCTGATAATTGCAAAGATAATACAGCAGAAATTGCTCGAAAATCAGGTGCAATTGTTTATGAACGATTTAACCTAGAACAACGTGGTAAAGGGTATGCCATGGAGTGGATGTTTGCAAAGCTTTTTAAATTGCAACGTAATTATGATGGTGTAGTTATATTTGATGCGGATAATTTAGTGGATCGAAATTTTCTGTTAGAAATGAACAATCGATTATGTAAAGGTGAAAAAGTAATTCAGGGATATCTTGATTCTAAAAATCCTCATGATACCTGGATTGCAGGTACCTTTGCTATTTCATTTTGGGTAGTCAACCATATTTGGCATTTAGCGAAATATAATATTGGGTTATCAAGTGTTCTTGGTGGCACTGGTATGTGTATATCTACTGAAGTACTGCGTAAGTTTGGTTGGGGAGCAACCTGCCTTACCGAAGACATGGAATTTACAATGAAGGTACTGCTTAAAGGAATTCCGACCACCTGGGCACATGATGCCATTGTATATGATGAAAAGCCATTAACCTTTGAACAGTCTTGGCGGCAACGTAAACGCTGGGCGCAAGGACATTTTGATATAGCTGGTAGATATATTCCAAGTATGCTATATGAGGGAATTAAACAACGTGATATTAGAATATTAGATGGAGTATTACATTTGTTTCAACCCTATTTTTTAATCTTATCGACTAGTTTTGTTTTAATGAGCTATGTATATACCATCTTCCCCTTTTATACTAATATTATAAACAAAGTATTGCCTGTAGAAGTTATGACAGCGATAGGTGTTGGTCAATACTTATTTCCAGTACTTGTCTTAGCGCAAATTGGTGCTAAAGGGAAATCTTGGTGGTATTTGATTTTTTATCCACTTTTTGTTTATAGTTGGATACCTATTACTATTTTAGGTTTTATACATCGTAATGATCGTGAGTGGAGCCATACTCAGCATACACGGAGCATTAGTTATAAGGATGTATTGCTAACACAAAAAAATGAATTCACTAAAGAAGATTTTTTAGGCAAGCAAGCTGTTAAATAAAAGATGAGTAATATACTCATCTTTTTTTACACATACTGAATATAAAGTTTTAATTAAGATGACTAGAATTTTGAATAGTTTATTAATCATAATAATTTTTAGTTTTTCTTATAATATTAAATCTATGTAGTATTATTAATTATTGTAAAAACAAGGAGGATAACGTAATGTTTGAATTAACAATTGCAGTTAATTTTGAAGCTGCTCATTGTATTAGAAATTATCCAGGAAAGTGCAGCCGCATACATGGTCATAATTGGAAGGTAGAAGTAAATATTTATGGTAGTAAACTAGATGAATTAGGAATGTTAATCGACTTTGGTGATTTAAAGGCAGCAGTAAATGATATTATGCTAAATTTAGATCATTATTATCTTAATGAAATTGAGCCATTTTGCAAAATAAACCCTACGGCAGAAAACCTTGCCCAATACATATATGAAAAGCTGGCTGAAACAGCAGTTTTTAATCCGGATGTAAAATTACGTTCCGTTAGAGTATGGGAATCGCCGAATTCAGCAGCGGCTTATACCCAGGAGGCTTAGTTGTGTCTCAAAACGTAAACGTAGTGGAAATATTTTCTTCGATTCAAGGGGAAGGACAATTTGTTGGCTATCGACAAGTATTTGTGCGTTTAGCAGGTTGTAATCTAGAGTGTGAATTTTGCGATACACCTTCCTCAAGAACTATGGTGAACGCGGCTCAGATAGAAAAGACGGCTGGCAGGCGCGATTTTCAGACAATTGTAAATCCAATTTCAGTGATAGAGTTGTCAAACTATATTAATAGCTTGTTAGTAATACCTCACCATTCTGTTAGTTTTACCGGTGGAGAACCTTTATGTCAAGCAAAGGTTCTTGCTGAAATCCTCCCCCAAATAAAGGGGCGTATTTATTTAGAAAGCAATGGTACATTACCTAATGAATTGGAACTTGTTTTGCCACATATTGATATCATTAGTATGGACATAAAGTTACCTAGTATAATTCGACAAGAAATGTGGCAAGAGCATAGTGAATTCTTACGTTTAGCTGCTACTCGAAATGTTTTTGTTAAAATAGTAGTTACAGGTAGTACCAATACAACGGAGTTTCTCAAGGCTGTAAATTTGATAGCAAGCGTTGATAAAAATATTCCATTAATAATACAACCGGTGACGCCTATTAACAATTGCGAAGGGGTTAAACCGGATACAGTATTGTTATACCAAGAACAAGCCCTTAGTTCCTTAAATGATGTACGGGTTATTCCGCAAACACATAAATTCATCGGGCAACTATAATGAATGTGGGGGGATAGGTTTGCGTATTTTATTAACAAACGATGATGGAATTGATGCAGCTGGTATTCAAGCTCTTTGGAAAGAACTTTCTAAGATAGCCGAAGTCGTAGTAGTGGCACCAGATAGTGAACGTAGTGCTACTAGCCAAGCGATTACTGTACATAGCCCTATACGGGTAGATAAATATTGTTCTGAAGGTTCTTCCCTTTGTGGCTGGCGTATAGGTGGTACTCCTGCCGATTGTGTAAAGATTGCTTTAGAAACTTTAATTAGTGAAAAACAAGATTTTGTAATATCGGGAATTAATCATGGTCCTAATCTCGGCACAGATGTATTATATTCTGGAACAGTGAGTGCTGCAATAGAAGGTGCTTTGCATGGCGTACCATCAGTGGCAGTCTCACTTGATTCTTGGGAATCTTATGACTTTACACCAGCGGCTGAATATACGAGCAAATTAATACAGAATATAGCTCGACGCTCATTACCACCAAATACTTTATTGAATGTTAATGTACCTGCACTCCCAACAGAACAAATTGATGGCGTAGCAGTCACTAAATTGGGTGTAAGGGAGTATGCAAATATTTTTGAACCTAGACGTGACCCTAGAGGGCGCACCTACTATTGGATGGGTGGTAACATTGTCGAAAATGAAAATGATCCGGATAGTGATATTGTTGCTGTGAACATGTCAAAAATTTCGATTACACCAATTCATTTTGACCTAACTAATTATGGCATTATGGATATATTAAAAAGTTGGAATTTATAATAATTTTTATTTGAATATATTATAAATTCTATAATATAGGCATAATTAATCCTACACTGCATAAAATTACAATAGCAATTCTAGGAATACCTATTTTAGGGAGGGAATAGTCCTGTGTCTAAATATGTTAGGCGGACACGATTCAATACCACACCCCAGGGACCAGGAATGGCTTCATTGATAGTTAAGGGAGTTTTTGTTAGTATAATAACTTCACTGGTCTGTACTCTTTTTCTGTCTCTCGTCAGTTTAGTGACCGAGAATACATATATTGATAATTATATGCAGTATGTTATGGTTGGGGTAACTATGGTTAGTATTTTTATTGGTAGTGTGTATGCCACACAAAAAGCTTCATCTAGGGGAATGGTTATCGGCATTATGATTGGATTCATCTATGTTTTAATTTCTGTAGGTATCGGTATGGAAATGAGTCAAGAATCTATTTCACCATTTGTTTTAGCAAATAAGGTTATGGCCGGGATTGCAGTTGGAATTTTGGGTGGTATAGTAGGAGTAAACTTGTAATGTTTCTATAAAACTAGAAGAAACATGTAAAAGGGGCTTTGAGCCTCTTTTTCTTTTAGGTTATAATATAGCATAATGGGGGGCTACTTTTGTTATATAAAGCAGTGTTATTTGATTTAGATGGAACTGTTCTTGACACATCCGATTTAATTATTAGCTCTTTTAAGCATACTTTTCGAAAACATTATAATAGGGAACTTGCTGATAGTGAGATTTATGAGTTTTTTGGTAAAACACTACGCACTGCAATGGAATATTTAGGTCCGGATCAAGTGGAAGAATTGATTAAGACTTATAGGGAATATAGTTTAAAGAATCATGATCAAATGATTACCACTTTTAATGGAGTAGTAGAGGCACTACAATCGTTATATGAGGCGGGGATTGTTATGGCTATTGTTACATCGAAGACAGAAAGTACAGCCTTACGCGGCTTAAAATTGTTTAATCTCGATCATTATTTCTCAGTTATTATTGGTGCAGATCAGTGTCAGAATCATAAACCTCATCCAGAACCTGTCCTCGCAGCGCTATCCAAATTGCAAGTTGAACCAGAGGAATGCTTGATGGTAGGTGATAGCTCTTTTGATTTGATAAGTGCTAGACAAGCTAATGTGAAAACGGCTGCTGTGCGGTGGTCGCGAGTTGCTTGGGAAACAATTTTAGTTGAAGAACCAGACTACATACTGGGGAATATGTCTGATTTATTACCGATTTGTGGCATTAAATAGTTCACTAGTTTATAATAGAAAATATCTAGTTAACAGTACAAAAAGGTAGGTAGGTGACAAAAAATGATAAATATCGCAATTATTGGTGGAACAGGAGTATACGATCCTACTATTTTGGAAAATGTACGTCAAGATGAAATCAAAACTCCTTATGGTTTAGTTTCTTACAAGGTTGGAGATTTTGCCGGGAGGAGTATTGCTTTTATTCCACGACATGGTAGTAAGCATTCCATTGCACCTCACTTAATTAATTACCAAGCAAATATTTGGGCTATGAAAAAAATTGGAGTAAAGAAAATTTTGGCTACAGCTGCAGTTGGTTCATTAAACACTGCAATGAAGTTGGGAGATTTCGTTTTAATTGATCAGTTTATTGATTTTACTAAAACTAGAAAGAGTACTTTTTATGAAGGTGGCGACAAAGGAGTTGTCCATGTTGATTTAACAAGTCCCTATTGTTTAACTTTGCGGGAAACCTTGTTGTCAGTCTCGCAAAAGATCGGCATTGTTATCCATTCTTCTGGGACTTATGTTTGTACAGAAGGACCTCGTTTCGAGACTCCAGCTGAGATTGCCATGTATGCTCAAATGGGGGGGCACTTGGTAGGTATGACAAATGTACCGGAAGTTATATTGGCTCGTGAGGCCGAAATGTGTTATTCTACGATTGCTATGGTTACGAATTATGCGGCAGGTATTTCGCCAAAGCCCATAACTTACGGTGAAGTTATTGAAATTATGAATGAAAATACAGAAAAGCTTAAGAAGTTACTTATGAATACAATCCTTTTAATCGATACTACCTTAGATTGTAGTTGTCAGCAGGCATTAGCCGAATACGGCGGCTTTAAACTATAAAGGATGTGGTAATTTGTTACAGACAATGGAATGGAAGAATAAATCTTTGCTTTTACTAAATCAGACCCTGCTGCCTAATTCAGCAGAATATATTGAATGTCATAATTATCGTAGGGTAGCAGAAGCAATTAAGCGATTGGAAGTACGGGGAGCACCAGCGATTGGTGCAGCAGCGGCATTTGGCTTCGTACTAGGAGCAAAAGAACTTTGTAACAGTCAGGATTTTTTTGCTGGTATTGAGGAAGTAGCTGAAGAATTAAGGCAAACAAGACCTACCGCTGTAAACTTATTTTGGGCTATAGAGAGAATGTTGTCAGTTGTTAATAAATCGGATAAGTTAAGCGATCTTACTGATCTTGTTTTAAAGTTAGAACAAGAGGCTATTGCAATTGCTACTGAAGATCGTGAAATGAATTATAAAATTTCTCAATATGGTGCTCAGTTATTTAATGAACCTGTTTCAATACTTACCCATTGTAATGCTGGATCATTAGCAACTGCTGGCCTTGGTACGGCCTTAGGTGTAATTCGCCAGGCTTTTTCCGAAGGAAAGATTAATAGGGTGTACGCGGATGAGACGCGTCCCTTACTTCAAGGATCTCGATTAACTGCTTGGGAGCTAATGCAAGAAAATATTCCTGTTACTTTAATTACTGACAATATGGCAGGCTGGGTAATGAAAAAAAATATGGTGCAAGCTGTTATTGTAGGGGCGGATAGAATTACTCTTAATGGTGATGTAGCTAATAAAATTGGAACCTACAGTGTAGCAGTACTGGCAAAAGAACATAATATACCTTTTTATGTCGCAGCGCCGATATCTACCTTTGATTTTGCAATGGAGAGTGGGTTTGATATTCCAATAGAAGAACGAAGCGCTGCAGAAGTAGCAAATTTTGCTGGTATTTCGACGGCTCCAGAAGGAGTGGATGTTTTTAATCCAGCCTTTGATGTGACACCAAATGCACTAGTTTCAGCAATTATAACTGAATATGGAGTTTTAAAACAACCTTACAATGAGGAAATTCTTAAAATACAACAAAAGTTAAAAGGAGTGCTGTAAAATGGAATCTATGATTAGAGATATAAAATTAGCGCCACAAGGACATGATAAAATAAACTGGGTTAAGGAATTTATGCCGGTTTTAAATGTATTAAATGAGGATTTGTCAAAAAGTAAGCCCTTACGTGGTAAAAACATAGTTGTAACTATGCATTTAGAAGCAAAGACTGCTTATTTGGCATTGGTTTTACAAAATGCTGGGGCAAATGTTACTGTTACGGGGAGTAATCCATTATCTACTCAAGATGATGTAGCAGCAGCGTTAGTTGAAAAAGGTATTAAGGTTTTTGCTTGGTATAATACAACAGAGGGAGAATACGAGACTTTTTTACATAAAGCTTTAGATACAAAACCAGATATTATTGTTGATGATGGTGGTGACTTAGTATCTTTATTGCATGGGGAACGAAGTGAATTATTACCCAATATTCTAGGTGGATCGGAAGAAACGACAACAGGTGTTATTCGTTTACGATCCTTAGCAGCTGAAGGACGTTTGAAGTTTCCAATGATAGCTGTAAACGATGCTTATTGTAAATATTTATTTGATAACCGATATGGAACTGGACAATCAACCTGGGATGGAATTATGCGTACAACGAACTTAACCGTTACAGGGAAAACAGTTGTAGTAGCAGGTTACGGTTGGTGTGGCAAAGGTGTGGCCATGAGGGCAAAAGGACTAGGTGCAAATGTAATCATCACAGAAGTTGATCCGATAAAAGCAATTGAAGCAGTATTTGATGGATTTAGAGTCATGTCTATGGAAGAAGCAGCCAAGTTTGGTGATATTTTTGTAACACTAACTGGTTGTAAGCATGTTATTTGTGGTGAACATATTGCTGTGATGAAATCGGGAGCTATTTTAGCAAATGCTGGACATTTTGATCTTGAAATTAATAAGGAGCACTTGGAAGACCTAGCGGTTTCTAAACGCACAGTGCGTAAGAATATTGAAGAATTTGTTATGGCTGACAAACGTAAAATATATCTCTTAGCTGAAGGGCGATTGGTTAACTTGGCTGCAGGTGACGGACATCCAACTGAAATCATGGATTTATCTTTTGCAATGCAAGCTCTTGCAGTATTACATATTTTAGAGCATCATAAGGAAATGCCAAATGAAGTATTTAATTTTCCAGATGAAGTAAATGCAAGGGTAGCTAGGTTGAAATTACAAGCCTTAGGCATTCGCATTGACACATTAACGGATGAACAAAAAGCTTATTTAGGCCAGGACTAAGAGCTAAGGAGTGGTTGGCGAGTGCATCCTATTACTAAGATTAAATCTGAAGTGTTACAAGGTGGGCAAGCTTTGGTAGATAAGGGACTTGTTGCTGGTACTTGGGGGAATATAAGTGTACGGATACCTGAAACAAAATGGGTAGCTGTCACTCCTTCAGGAAAAAGGTATCACGAAATTACAGTTGATGACATTGTCGTTGTTGACGCAGTAGGTACAATAGTAGAAGGACAATTTAAGCCTTCGTCAGAACTGCCGCTGCATTTGGCAATATACCAAGCTCGTACTGATATACAGGCTATCGTTCACACACATAGTGTTTTTGCTAGCGCTTGTGCCGTGGCCCATAAAAGCATACCCCCAATAATTGAAGATTTAGTTCAATTGACTGGGGGGAGTGTAGATGTTGCCGCATACGCTTTGCCAGGAACGGAACTACTTGCACAAAACATTGTAAAAACACTGGGAAATAAAAATGCAGTTTTGATGGCAAATCATGGGGTGGTAGGCTGTGGACAGACACTTGATGAAGCCATGTTAGCTTGCGAGTTAGTTGAGAAGGCTGCACAGATTTATATATATGCGAATCAAATAGGTGGTGCACAACTTTTAACTAATGGAGATATAGACGTGATGCATAAGTTCTATGTTGAATATTATAGTAAGCGGCAACAAGGGAGGACGGTCTAATGGCAAAGATTTTATTAAGAAATGCAGAAATATTAGGGCAAGATGGTATAGTTAAATCTGCAGATATTGCAATAGATGGGTCAATCATTTTTCAAGTAGGTGAAATACCAGCTACTTGGCAAGCTGATAAAATTATTGACTGCACGAATAAATTAGCAGTACCAGGTTTTGTAAATACTCATACCCATGCAGCTATGAGTCTCTTTCGGAGTTACGCTGATGATATGATGCTGATGGATTGGCTACAAAATAAAATTTGGCCAGCTGAGGGGAATCTAGTAGCTGAAGACGTATACTGGGGTACATTGCTTGCAATTGCCGAAATGGTTAAATCAGGTACTACTACTTTTTCTGATATGTATTTTCATATGCCACAAGTAGCCAAAGCTGTAGCTGAGAGCGGTATAAGAGCAGTATTAGCTAGAGGTATGGCAGGGGTGGCACCAAATGCTGAACAAGCATTAACAGAAAGCGAGGATTTTTTTCATCAGTATCATAATGCCGCTGATGGGCGTATTACTGTGATGCTTGGTCCTCATGCTCCCTATACTTGCCCACCGGAATATTTAAAGCGGGTAGTTTCTTTAGCACAACGCTTGGGGGCTGAAATTCATATTCATTTGTCTGAAACGATTGGAGAAGTGGATGAATGTAAAAAAAATCATGGGAAATCTCCCATTGAGTTAATGAAGGACATAGGTCTATTTGAATGTGGTGTGTTAGCTGCTCACTGTGTACATGTATCAGATCATGATATTGCCCTTATGAAGCAAGCGAATGTTAGAGTTGCTCATAATCCAGGAAGTAATATGAAGCTGGCTAGTGGCATTGCTCCAATACCTGCTATGCTTTCTGCAGGGTTATGTATTGGGTTAGGTACAGATGGTGCTGCAAGTAACAATAATTTAGATATGTTAGAAGAATTGAGATTGGCTGCTATGCTGCATAAAGTACATGCACTAGATCCTTTACTCATCCCTGCAAAAACGGCTGTAGAGATGGCTACAAGCAGTGGAGCGCAAGCATTAGGACTTGGTAAAGTAACAGGTAGAATTGAGCCTGGCTTTAAAGCAGATATTACCTTATTTAATATGCATGCACCTCATTGGTATCCTCGTCATGATAGGAGCTCCCTACTTGCCTATTCTGCAGGAGCTGGAGATGTTCATACGGTGATAGTTGATGGACAGATTCTTCTTGATAACAGATCTTTGACTACTATTGATGAAGAGCAAGTGATGTATGAAGCAAATAAACGTGGCATACGCCTTATTAAATAACAAATCTGACATTACGTTTTATTTTATAACTTAGATGAATTCAAAAGGATTTATATGAAAATATAACGAATAATAGCATTATGTGGATTACATACTTTTAAATAGATTAACATTATTTGTTTAAGGGGGAGTGAATAATGCGTGCTTTAAATTTTTATTCATCTAATTATCATAGCCAACTAGTATGCCGGCGTAAAACCTGTACGATTCGTCGTGGTGATAAGACCCATAAATATACTGAAGGGGATATTATTTGGGTAACAGTTGGTAAACGTTTTGCCCAGAAAAAGAAAATATATACTGGTGTTATTGACAGAGTACTAGTAAAGCCTATATCCCAATTAACGAAAGAGGATTTGCAAGGGGAAAATCCTGATATTGCCACAGTTGACGATTTGATGATTTTTTTACATAGTATATATGATAAGACTTTCACATTAAGTGATACCGTAACCGTAATATACTTTTCAGAAATTATTGAATAGTCGTCTATGGATTTTTTATGTGTATAATATATTTAGTTATATTATAAAATATATATTTTTTAGAAGGAGTGTTTATAGCAATGTTAGAAACAAAAGTTCCAGTAGGTATTTCAGCACGTCATATACACGTATCACAAGCGGATTTGGATGTTTTATATGGTGAAGGTTATCAACTAACAGTTAAGAAAGATTTATCTCAATTAGGGCAATTTGCTGCTAATGAGACAGTAGATTTGGTTACTGAGAAATCTTCATTTAAAAACGTTCGGATTTTAGGGCCTGTACGTAACCAAACACAGGTGGAAATTGCTCTTACTGATGCATTAAAACTTAAAATAAGCATTCCTGTCCGTGATTCAGGAGATACAAAAGGCTCTGCTGGCATTACTGTAGTTGGTCCAAAAGGAACAGTGGAAATCAAAGAAGGGGTCATAGCTGCAGGGCGTCATATTCATATGAATACTACTGATGCCGAAAAATTTGGTGTGAAGGATAAAGATATTGTAAAGGTACGTTGTGATGGTGAACGTGGTCTGGTTTTTGAAAATGTATTGATTAGAGTGCATGAAAGTTTCTGTTTAGAAATGCACATTGATACAGATGAAGCCAATGCGGCTATGTGCAAAAATGGTGGTAACGTCGAAATAATTAAATAGTAGTTGAAAAGAATTAAGACTTGTATTAGCTCTCTAGCAGAGTTGATACAAGTCTTTTTGCTATAATTTTTAAAAAAACAACAAAATATGCAGGGTTTTTTATCAATATACTGTATTTAAATAGTGGGTAGTTAATAACATCCAATACCTAAAAGACTAGTAGTATAGTAGAATATATAATTACTAGCAGAATGACTATCTTACGCATTATATAAAGAGATGGTCAACTTAATAGAATGGGGGTAAAAATATGCCTAGGCCAGTGTTTAGAGAAGAACGATGCAAAGGTTGTGGACTATGCATTGTTGTATGCCCAACAAAAATACTTAGAGCTGGGGCGCATGTTAATAGTAGAGGGTATTTGCCTGCAACATGCGTAAATGAAAAAAAATGTATTGGTTGCTTGCTTTGCGCCAAGGCGTGTCCCGATATAGTTATTGAGATTCATAAAGAGTAAGAAAGATTGGGGAGGGATTTTACTATGGCAGAAAAGATTTTGATGAAGGGGAATGAAGCTATCGGGGAAGCAGCAATTATTGCCGGTTGTCGGCATTACTTTGGCTATCCCATAACTCCCCAGACAGAATTGACTGAATATATGTCAAAACGAATGTCTAACATTGGAGGCGTGTTTGTTCAAGCGGAAAGCGAAGTAGCTGCCATTAATATGGTGTATGGTGCTGCTGGGGCAGGTGCTAGAGCCATGACGTCTTCGTCGAGTCCAGGTATAAGTTTAAAGCAAGAGGGGATTTCCTATATTGCTGGAGCAGAATTACCTTGTGTAATTGTTAATATAATGCGTGGTGGACCAGGGCTTGGTAGTATTCAACCGTCACAATGTGATTATTTTCAAGCAACTAAGGGTGGCGGACATGGAGATTATCGTAATATCGTTTTAGCACCGAATTCAGTACAAGAGCTTGCGGATATTACCGTACTATCCTTTGAGCTTGCCGATGAATATCGTAATCCTGTAATGCTTCTAGGGGATGGGGCATTAGGGCAAATGATGGAACCTGTCGACCTTACTATGATAAAGACAAAAAATATCGTGTCGAAACCTTGGGCTGCGACTGGGTTAAGGGGACGTAAAGATCCAAACATTATTAATTCTCTACACCTAAAGCCAGAAAATTTAGAAAAGCATAATATTCATTTACAAGAAAAGTATAAGGAGATTCGTAGTAAAGAAGTACGCTATGAAGCAATCAATACAGAGGATGCAGAACTGATAATGATTGCCTATGGTATTACTTCACGTATTGCACGCTCTGCAATGGATATGGCAAGGAATAAAGGAATGAAGGTAGGGTTACTTCGCCCGATTACATTATGGCCGTTTCCCGAGTTGGTAATTTCTAAGCTTGCTATTAGAGCCCAAGCATTTTTGACAGTAGAGCTGAGTGCAGGTCAAATGGTAGAGGATGTAAGGTTAGCTGTAAACGGTGCTAAGCCTGTTTATTTTTACGGTAGGATGGGTGGAATGATGCCGAGTCCCAAAGAGATATATGAGCAAATAGTCAATATTATGTATGGAAAAGGGGGGCTATAGTGTGTCACAAAAGTTATTTACCAGACCCCAGACATTAAAAGATATGGCGACTCATTATTGTCCTGGATGTCATCATGGTATTATACATAGATTAGTAGCTGAAGTGATTGATGAACTTGGGGTGCGTGACAAAGCAATTGGTGTAGCATCAGTTGGTTGTTCCGTATTGGCCTATGAATATTTTACGATCGATATGTTTCAGGCCGCTCATGGTCGCGCGCCAGCTGTAGCAACAGGAATTAAACGTGTACATAGTGATGCTACTGTCTTTACCTATCAAGGAGATGGAGATTTAGCTGCTATTGGTTGCGGTGAAATTGTGCATGCTGCAGCGCGTGGGGAGAAGATTACTACTATTTTTGTGAATAACGCTATTTATGGCATGACTGGTGGTCAAATGGCACCAACCACATTGGTGAATCAAGTGACGACAACCTCGCCATATGGTCGTAATTTAGAAAACTCTGGTATGCCAATTCGTATATCTGAAATGCTTTCGACAATTGATGGGGCTAAATTTATTGCTCGTGTAGCTGTAAATAATCCAACTAATATGTCAAAAGCAAAACAGGCAATCAAGAGGGCCTTTGAAATTCAACTACGTGGTGAAGGTTTTACGATGGTAGAAATATTATCAACTTGTCCAACAAACTGGGGGAAGAGTCCTGTTGAAGCGGCTACTTGGTTGGAAGAGAATTTGATCCCATATTATCCTTTAGGTATATTTAAGGCACCAGAAGAGGTGGTAAAATGACAGAAGAAATTATAATCTCTGGATTTGGTGGTCAGGGAATTATGTTAATGGGACAATTACTGGCATATGCTGGAATGTTAGAAAATAAGCAAGTATCATGGATACCTTCCTATGGCCCAGAAATGCGTGGCGGAACCGCTAATTGTTCAATTATTATATCGGAAAATCCCATAGGTGCACCTACTGTATCAGAGCCAACAGCAGTAGTTGCTATGAATCTACCTTCTATTGAAAAGTTTGAAACAGTTATACAACCGGGAGGAATTCTAATTATTAATAGCTCTCTTGTAGAATGGAATACTACAAGAACAGATCTTAGGGTTTATCAAATTCCTGCGAATGAGATTTCTTTGGAATTTAATAATAGCAGGGTATCTAATATGGTAATTCTAGGTGCATTAGTGACCGCAATTGGTACTATACAATCTGAGTCGGTAATAAAAGCATTTGCGAAGATTTTCGCAAAAAAACCAGAAATATTATGGATGAATGAGCAGGCCATCCTACGTGGCAGTCAATATATAACAGCATTGAATAAATAAAAAAAGATGTGATTAGTCAACTAATCACATCTTTTTTTCTATTTCAAAGAATGTAGTAGTTAGGGTGTCAAGATAAAAGCTATTATGTGGCACAGTATGACCTTTTAGATTATAACATATAGTAAGTGCGTATATGAGGTGATATGTTATGGATCTAAAAAGTACTGGTTACAAGAGTAATAGAAAAAAACGGATAGGAGTAGCACTAAGTGGTGGGGGCATCCGAGGTATGGCACATATCGGAGTATTAAAGGTATTAATAGAGCACAACATTCCTATTGATATGATAAGTGGAACGAGTGCAGGTGCTATCATTGCTGCGATGTATGCCTGTGGCTATACTCCGCAACAAATGCAAGTAATGGTACAAAATTTAAAGATGAACGAATTAATCGACTTAAATGTTACTGTAGGTGATCTGTTTAAACATGGTATGAAATGGTTGTTTAATGGCATGTTTCGATTTTGGTCTGTATTACCTACTGGCTTTATAAAGGGAGATAAAGTAGAACAGTTTTTTTATGGTCTATGGCAAAATCGTACGGTAAAGGATACTAATATTCCAGTTGCAATTACAGCGGTAGATTTAAATACTGCCGATACAGTATTCTTTACTAGTCCCGTCTTCGATAGTCGTGCTATTTTAAATGCTAGGTACTACCATAATACATCTTTAACGGAAGCAGTTCGCGCGAGTATTTCCATTCCAGGAATATTTTTTCCCAAGAAATACCGTAGTATGACATTAGTGGATGGAGCAGTAAAGAATAACTTGCCTACTGATATTTTGCGGCATATGGGAGCCGATATAGTAATTGGAGTTGATTTAGGTTATGATGGTCAATCCAATTATGATATTAAGACTGTTGGGGAAATATTAGTACAATGTATCGAAATTATGGGCAGGGAGGTTACGTTACTTAAAGCGGAACAATATGCTGACGTCATTATTCGGCCTAATACTTTTGAGATCAAATGTAAAGATAATAAACAAGCAGTGTTGTATATTGGTCAAGGTGAGAAAGCAGCAAATGAAAAATTAAGTGAAATACAGCAACTGTTGCATAGTTAGCTAGGGAAAATCATGTCTGCATTAAAGATGCTATTAATATTCTTATTTTCAATGTTCTTTGTGTTTTGTGAATCTAGAGTGTTAGATTCAGCCTGTATTTGCTCGTTTTCCATAGTAGTAGAATCTTGTTGAACTTTGTTATCTTCCACGTTTACATCCTCCTAAGTTTTGATTATAGATAGTATTTAACGAAGCCCTATTTACTATGCAGGATATAGAAAATTCATAATGGCTTATAATAACTTTTGGTCTCGTGCCTATAGGAATAGTTTTATTAGTAGTAGGGGAACTTAATGATTATCGTTTTTAATTTATAATCATAAGAGGTAAATATGGTATTTCTTAAATCATTATTAACAATAAGTGGACTGACGTATTTTGAAGCGGTATTGGCTTGCGTTTTTCTTTGTTTACTATGCATGATCGCAGCATTTATTTTAAATATTGTTGTATTTCTATTACTTTTTTTTTCTGAAGCCTTTGAGTCGTTAGATTTGATAAATAAAAGAAAGATAAGATGGATAAATACAGCGATTAAAAGGATACAATCAGTATCGAAAAAATAATAATTTTAATTTTAGGAATCCTAACATATTTGTGTCATAAGGCTAATTTAGTATAAGAAATATTCTAAAGATTTAAGGTGGCAAAAGCCACCTCATATATCAATTATATTTTTGAAGTATCACCATAATCAGGTGTTGCGAAACTTTCAGTCCTTGCATTTTCACAGCTTTTAGAAGAAGCATTTATATTATCAGTATTAGGATAGCCTTGGATAGTAGCACTACAGTCCGAATCTTCTTTCAGGGGAGTGCTAGAAGATATTTTAGCACTCAAATTAGTATTTATATTTTCCATAATTCAACCTCCTTTTTATTTTAGTAGGAGTATGCACAAAACAACGTGCCAATATACAGGAACCTATAGTATGATAACGCCTTAAAAAAGATCTTGTGTCGAATAGATAAATTGCATATTATAAAATATAGCACAATTAATCCCTCATATTCATAAGATAATCCAAAGGGGTTGATAGTATGAAAACAACAAAACCACCAAGAAAATTCAATGATGCATCCAAAAATGGAGAAAAGGGGAAAACACATGCGTCTTGGCCTAAGACAAAAATAGGTGAATCATCTACAGCCAAATTTGATCCTAAATTACCAAAGAAATAAGTTATAGACGGTACCTTTCGGTGCCGTCTTATTTGTATTCTAATAGCAGGTTCTTCTAGTTTATATAATTGTATAGAGCATAAAAAGAAAAAGCTCGAAAGCTTTTTCTAAAAATAAAGGATTAATGCTAGCGCGGCCAGCATCCTTGTACGGGCCAGCAACCTTGTCTTGGCCAGCAAGACTGTCTAGGCCAACAAAATTCTCTAGGCCAACAGAACTCTCTAGGCCAACAAAATCGTCTAGGGAAACAAAAGCGACGAGGAAAACAACCAAAACCGAAACCTACGCCTACGATTAACTGCCGCTCATCTTCTGACCTAAATTCTGAATTATCATCCCAATCTTCAATATCGGGGCCATCCCATTTACGGTGGTCCATATAGTAGTTTCACCTCCTAATGAATGGAAGTATAAGTAACCTTTATACATAATATGATCAATAATAAGTAAGAGTGATTAGATATTAGAAAGGTTGGCAAAAAAAGATAGCCCTCCTAATGAGAGCCATAAGAATGGGAGAGATATGTTTAACGACATGGGAAGTCGTTAAAAAGAGTATGTCCGATTCATAGGGATTATATGCGGTTAAGTGTGAGGGCGTGTAAATAAATATAAAATGACAAAAAAGTATTTATCTTAAAATTAAAACAATAGTAAGTAATTGGTGAAATTAACAAGATAGTAACAAACTTATTAATTATTTTATAGTATAATTAACCTAATAGCAGATGTTGCTAAAGATTAATACAAACAAAGAGGTGATGGATTTGTTGGTTCACACGCAATGTGGATGTACCGTTAACCTTAGCGATAAAGGTAAAGGAAAATGCTCTGGTTGTGGTAAAAAAATTAAAATAAGGATATCGAATAAATAGATGAGCCGTCTATCTTTGGGTAGGGGCTTTTTTATTTTAAACAGATATTAGTATATATAATGTAAATGTTCAGCAGTAACATAAACTTAACGGCTATAAATAAAGTAGCCTCCTTGCAGTAGCAATTTGATAACGAGTAGGGCGGGCCGACACGGAAGAGATCACTCTGAGCATGACAGGGAACATAGTATCTAATTGGTACTTTTATTGTAAAATTACATAATATATAGTAAGCGACATAGGAGGTGCAAAAATAATGTATCGTAACTGTGATGGTTGGGGCCCATTTATTGGTACTAGTTTCCATCCTAGTTTCGATCCTGGGTTCGGAGGTTTTGGGCATGCCTTAGGTGGTTTTGGGCATAGTTTTGGAAATTTTCATCTTAGTTTTTGTCTTAAATTAGGCGATCAAAGTTAAATTAACGCCAAGTGTGCAATCGTAGTATAATATTTATCCTACAGCCTTGATAATTCCGCTTCCATACTTGGTACTGGAGTAGGTATAAGGATTGGAGAATATTCAACATCTCTATACAGAAAAAATGGAAAATGTAGTTAGTACCCCATATAGTTATCTTATGGGGTATCTGCTTTGCACTATAATAAGGGAAATTATATTAATAGGAGCAAAGACAACGATATAAAAACCTAAGGCATTATAGATTAGGACAAGTATCCGATATTTTTTATTCATAGGGAATGAGAATTGTTAGTTTACTGGGGCTTTTTGTTGTCATTATTTTGTCATATATTAAGATTATAATTAAATTTGAAAATAGGGTGAAAATGAATTTACCATTTTAAAATGGAGTAATTACATAATAAGTTGTTAATTTTCGTAATTGCTATTATTCGCTTAGAAAAACATGTAGGGGGAGCAAAGATGAAAAAGTTAGTATTATTTACAATGATATTCGTTCTAGCAATATCGTCAATTGGAATATGTGCGGTGCCAGATCCGAACTCAGGAATCGGAGATATTCAAATAGGTTATAATTATTATGACCTAAAAAAGACGTCTGGTGGTATTGAACAAGGGAAAACTGGATTTAACGAATTCTATGGTAGCGTCGGCTTAGGGTTAGGGTACGGAGCTTTTGTAAGCCATGCCCAGACCGATAAAACATCCTATACGGATTTTGGTCTTAAAACCACGGTATTACTACCGAATGTAGCCTTGATGGTTGGCCAACGACGAATGGCGACGGATAATGCTGCAAGTGACAATAATCTGTTCTACGGTGCATCGATTAAACAAAGCCTTGCTTCTGGTTTTGCTGTGTATGGGACTTATCAGAAAGGCTCGCATTTTAGAGATGAAGTCATCGGTATTACCTATGCTATGGATAAAAACAGTCAAATGAATCTCAGTTGGAAGAACTACGATGATAATAACGGTGCAACATTCAAAGGGATTGGTGGAGGCGTTAATTTCAAATTCTAAATTTCATATAACGTATATCTATAAAAAGCATTGTTTACTTAAAGTGAACCTCGAAAATGGAAAATGAAAGTAATGACCTCCTATGGTAGGATAAAACTACTGTTAGGGGGTCATTACTACGTCTAGATATTTTCACAAGGCAGCATATTGGTAAATGTGGATATAAAGTGTACCTATAAGAATATTTGATAATTATTATTTATTAATTAATCGTACTAAAACATGTTGAATATTTCTTAATAAAGGAGTATGATATGAATATAACAGATAATTAAAGGAGGTTTCTAAGATGAAACAGGTAGAATTAAAATATGGGTTTGAGGCTTTGGAGCCTCATATTGATGAACTTACCATGAGAACTCACTATACTAAACATCACGCGACTTATACCAATAATTTAAATATGGCGTTGGAGAAGGTGTTAGAACTCTCCAATAAGACAATCGAGGAAATCTTGGCAGACCTGCCGGCTATTTCCGATACTGTACTTCGAACTGCCATCCAAAATAATGGGGGCGGGTACTATAATCACAATCTCTATTTTTCAGTTATTTCACCTGAAGGCGGCGGAGAACCGACAGGCGTTTTGGCAAAACAAATCGAGAAAGATTTCGGAAGTTTCGCTAGTTTTAAGGAAAAAATCAAATCTGCAGCTCTTGCCCGATTTGGCTCAGGATGGGCGTGGCTTTCGACCGATCCTGCAGGAAATCTTGCAGTAAGCTCAACACCGAACCAGGATAATCCACTTATGCAAATAGAAGGTAAATGGTGCCCTGTCCTCGCAATTGACGTATGGGAGCATGCTTATTACCTAAAATACAAAAACCTGCGTGCTGATTATATCGAAGGTTTCTTTCAAATAATTGATTGGAAAGAAGTAGCTAGACGATATGAAGGGGCGATTACATAATGAGTTTAATACAAAATTGAGTTAATAGAGTAATAAAACTCCTGCCAATAAAAATTTGGCAGGAGTTTTGCAATTTGTGGATGTAAGTCCTTATATATATCTTTGATGTAGATTATTTAATAAAAAAACCGCCCTATATTTTAGAGGACGGTAAATTAAAATTTTCATTAACGTAGATCATTGTTATTTTCAAACGTTTGGTTTAAATCTTTATCCGATATATCTTTATTTTCTTCCAAATCAGCAACATCAAGCATTTGGGTAATCAACTCAGCATCGGAAACACTAGAAAACATTCCGGAAATAAGTGCTTTTTTCAAAGTGATCACCTCCTGCTGATAGTTTAACCAATATGAAAATTTTTAATAAGGTTTGAAGGTATTAAATATAGTTAAGTTAAAAATGAGTGGCTGTTCTAAAAGAACAGCCAACTTTATCAACTAAGGCTTTAAAATTTCGTCTTTGTTTTAACTTTATGGTCACTTGTTGTTTTGGAAGTGTTTTTGCGATCACCGTAAGTGATTTTTATAGAATTAGCGACAACCTTTTTTCTTTGAAGTTTATCCACAAGAATCCCTCCCAATATTATTTTATCTATTATACGTTATCGATTAATTGTGGGTGTATTTAGAATCTCATTATTAGCTAATTATCAATCTCATTACATGATATGTAATATAGCGAGTAAAAGTGATCTATTATAAATGTAAAGTGTGAGTGAGTGGAAACATTGAAATGGATTAGAAAAATTAATCCGACAGAAGAAAAAAGAAAATTGCTGAGCGAAAAAGGTAAGTTGGTGTAAAGCATACATAATTTGCTGCTACCAGTGATATAAGTAATAGTGAGTAGCATATTTACTATCCGGATTGTCGGTATTTGCGATAAGTTAATAATTTACTTTAATCCCGAGTTATGGTAATTTAGAGTTGTAACCCTTATAAGATTATCTCTGAAATATATATTAGGAGGTGAGTTCATGGGGGAGTAGATTATGATAGGATACAAAATATATTAACAACAATTGCGACCCTCTTGGGAATACTAACAATGTGTATTGACTTTTATGCGAAAATAAAAAGCAAGAGAAAATCTACAATAAGACGTAGGACCCATATTTAGATACCAAGACTTTTGTGCTCTTTTTAAATAAAAGACATAAGTAAATTGTTTAGCTCAAATACTTTAAAAAATTAGACTATCATTAAGCTAATGTGCATATTATAATGTTGGAGGTGCAGCTATGATTTTTTATCTAACATTACTAAATACAGTTTTAATAGGGGTAAATAATCTAGTAACTTCTTGGTACATAAGTATACCAAATATAGTTGTTTCAATTCTTGTTATTACATTGGCTACCAAGAATTTATATAATAGGTACGTTAGTGATTAAATATGAAGATATGATCTGTGCAAAATATTCTAAGTAGAAAACATTATAAAGTATCGAATTTTAAAAGAGTACTAGCATTTATAAGAAGTTAATAAAATTGTTAAAGTTCAACACTCTTTATTAAGCATCCTTAGGGGTGCTTTTTATTATTTATTAATGTAAAATATTAACTGCGATAATTCTGTATCGGTAGCTAATTAGAGGGAGAGAATTTCTTATAATTAAAGAGGTATTTTCAATATGTTATATAATATAATTTACATGTAGTGGAATATAAAGGAGGATTTTAACTTGAAAAAAAGCCTGTTAATTATCATATGTGTTTTTATGTTAAGTAGCATGTCCGTAGTTTTTGCTTCAGAGACACAACCTATTGTAAATCCTATTGACCAAACGATAACTAGTAGTACGAACATTATAACTAATAATCCCAATGATGCCATAGCTTACTGTAAACGGGGAAATGCATACCGGGCAAAAGGTCAATATGATTTAGCGCTTAATGACCTTAATAAGGCATTAGAAATTAATCCTAAGTATGCATTTGCCTATTTTAATCGGGCATTTTTGTATGAAAAAATGGACAATATTGGTTTAGCTATTGAAGATTATAGCAAAGCAATAGAATCTGATCCCGCTTATGCATTTGCCTACAATAATCGTGGAAACCTTTATAACCAAAAAAAACAATATGATTTGGGGCTTAATGATCTACGTAAGGCAATAGAAATTAATCCTAATTATACCTTAGCATATTTCAATTTAGGCTTGGCATATGAAAACAGAACATTATATCAGGATGCTATTAATACATATCGTAAGCTTATCCAAAGTGCAACGTTGCCTCAAGATAAAGATTTGGTGGACTCAGCCCAGAATCGTATTCGAGGATTAGGTGGAACTTTATAAAAGGTAAGGCAATTGGATAAAAAAGCACTCTCAGAAAGAGTGCTTTTTTATCTGAAGCGAGGTTATCTATTTATTTTGTCCGTATTTACCTCAAAAGTCAATTTTTTTACATTTATTTGGTAATCTAGACGAAGGTTAACTCATTAGAGTTTCTGAAGAGCTATAGCCGATGCATTACAAAGTGGTATTAGCTAAAGAATTTAGAACATAAAAACTCCTATTGACATACGCGTCAATAGGAGCGGCGAAATCGTGGTAGCTGGAGAACTAAACACGAAGCACCTTTGCTCTCATTTAGTTGAAATTAACAATCAATTTATTATGGACATTCTTTATTTTAACGCCATCACTAAATAGAATAGGTTCATTAGTTTGATTCGCTATCTGACAAAAAATATTTTTAGCTGCGATTATCGGAAAATGCACATCGATTTTATTTTTGCCACGTATTACACCTAAGAGTATGATTTGATCATTTTGAATAGAAAATACTAACTGGCCAAGTTGTTCTTTTTTATTTGATAGTTTCACATCGTGCAAAAGGGAGATTATGCATAAAACAATTCCACAAATAACTTCATCTTTAAAAGTAGATAATTTATGCAACACCATAATTTCATTAATATCTTGGAGTATTTCATCAAACGAGTAAACGGGTTCAATAGTTAGTGTTACTTTATCTTTTGCTGATTTATCTAACTTTGCCTTTGCATCAAGTATATATGTATTAATAAATCCTCTATATCTTTCTCTCTGAACGATAAAATCACCAAGTTCAACAGTAGGGGTATCTTTTTTCGCCAATTTCTTGATTATAGTAAAAAAAGAATAAATATCTTTTTCATCAAAGGCATTTTGTTCTATCTTATGATGAAGAGATTTTAATATCTGCAGCTCCTTAGTATCCGTAATAACACTTCCTTTCTCAATTAATAGAATATTCGGTAAAAAAGAATGGAAACCTCTATTTATTTCAAAAAAAATCCCCTCCCATAAAGACTATGAGAGGGGTAGAATGTCCAAGTACAGAGGATGCAACTGAACAAGAGTTTGTCCAGTTAATCTGGGAACTATGATCGGCAATGCATTGTCTATGTTTACTCTTCAATTGTAAATGAATTCTAAATTAGAATGATTTGCTCTTTTTAATTAATTGATTCATCAGCCATCGGAGAAATATGGCAACAAGAAAATATCCGACAAAAGAATAAATATGTGTCCATTTGGATGGGTGGTAAATATCTAACCACATAAGAATAGGCTCAAAGACAAAGGCGAACACAAAAGCAACGATGACATGAGCGATGGCAAATGACCTCCATGTCCGGAAGTACTGATAAACAAGCATATACGTAATCGGCAATATAGACACATCATATACGATAAGGACATCCGATAAAGGGACTAGATCGTATTTATAATCCCAGATATCCAATTCTACACCAATTGCATCTAGTAGGCCGGTAAATAAAGCTACTAATAATCCGTAAGTCGTAATTTCAAAGAAATTTTTACGGTCGACGATTTTCCACCACACAATATAGGGGATAACACTGACCCAGAATAAGAAGAATAGCATTAATTGATATATTCTTCTTCTAACAGTTGATGGATATACATAAGGAAAAACAACAAGATGCAGCTATATTAACTTGGGCAGGGAAAAAGTCCTTTGACACTTACACATAATATACTCAGTAAGCAGGATACAGATGAATATACCTCGAAGATGATAATTAAAGTGATAGTCAACATTTACATTTTTAAAAATATTTAAAAGAAGGTGATTGTTGTGCGAAATAAATTAACATTGGTTACTTTAGGCGTAAAGGATTTAGATACTGCTACTAGGTTTTATCGGGACGGTTTGGGATGGAAGTCTTCAAGTGCAAGTCAGGATAATATCGTCTTCTTTGATTTAGGAGGCGTTGGCTTATCGCTATATCCTAAACAACTACTTGCAGAAGATGCAAATGTAAGTTCAGAAGGAACAGGCTTTTCAGGTATTACTTTAGCGCATAATGCTAAAAGTATTGAAGAAGTAGATAAAGTTCTCTATAAGGCTGAACAAGCAGGAGCAAAAATTATCAAAAAAGCCCAAAAAGTATTTTGGGGAGGTTATAGCGGCTATTTTGCTGACCCAGACGGTTATTTATGGGAAGTTGCTTGGAATCCTTTTTTAAGTTTTGATGAAAATAATGCTTTGATCTTTCCCTGATCCCATTGGAAAAGTTAGACTATTTTAAAATTAGAATACAATAAGGAGGAAGATGGATGAGTGAACGTATATTAGATTTACGTCCAGAAAAACTACTGAAGCTACAAGGTAATGCTTTGGTAGAAAGTATTAGGACGGCGGAAGGTCGTACCATCTTGAGTGAAATGGTTTGTCCGATGATGTCAATGCTCTATGATGTTAGCAATCCTGAATTGGCGGCTGGCCTTGGTGCTGATATTGTGCTTTTAAATCTATATGATGTATATAAACCAGATGTTTTTGGTATTACCCCACTACAGGGTGAAAGTGTGATTGAAGCGGTAAAACGCTTGAGTGGTCGGGTCGTTGGCGTGAATCTTGAGCCGGTTGCAAGTGATCCCGTGTTTATGGGTGAAAAAGAAGAGTTGCCATTAGGGCGCAGGGCGACTCGGGAAAATGCTCGTCTGGCATATGAGCAAGGTGCCCAACTCATTACTATTACAGGTAATCCCAAAGTAGGTGTTGATAATCAAACCATTCAACATGCAATTGCCGAAATTCGTAGTGAGTTAGGCAATGATATTGTTATTATCGCAGGGAAAATGCATGCTTCTGGGATTAAGAGCGAAGCTGCAGAAAATATTATAACTGAGCAGACTGTAGAAAAATTCTTAACTGCTGGAGCTGATATTATTCTGGTGCCAGCCCCCGGGACTGTACCAGGAATTACAGTTGAGTTTATTAAGCGAATTTGTGAATATGTACATCAACATGGAGCTTTGGTGATGACTACGATCGGTACTTCCCAAGAAGGGGCAGATACCCAGACAATTAAAAGCATTGCACTAAACTGCAAAATGGCTGGAACTGATATTCACCATATTGGTGATGCTGGATATGCTGGTTTTGCTATTCCGGAGAATATTTTAGCCTATTCTATTGCGATTCGTGGCAGACGCCATACTTTTCGGCGCATGGCAATGCGCATATAAAATGTCAGACAAGTGAGGAAATTACATGAGATATCAGTTTGTTTATTACCCCAAATGCACCACCTGTCAAAAGGCAAAGAAATGGCTGAATGATAATGGAGTTACTTATGAGGAGAGGAATATCAAGGATGAAAATCCGTCTGTGGTGGAATTAGAGGAGTGGCAGAAGAAAAGCGACCTTCCGGTTAAAAAATTTTTTAATACCAGCGGACTTTTATACAAATCAATGCAACTAAAAGACAAGCTACCGAAGATGTGCGATACAGAGATGTTCGCCATGCTTGCAACCAATGGAATGCTGGTCAAACGGCCTATATTAGTTGCTGGCAATCGAGTATTGGTAGGATTTAAGGAAGATGAATGGAAGCAAATTAAATAGGAAATAGGAGTGTGTTAGTAATGAAAAATTTTGAATATTATACCCCTACTAAAGTGGTTTTCGGTAAGGATGCGGAAGCACAGACTGGAAGCCTTATTCAAGCCCAGAATTGTAAAAAGGTGTTAGTTAATTTCGGAGGCAGTAGTGCGAAGCAGTCCGGCTTGTTGGACAAAGTATTTGATTCTCTCACAAATGCAGAGATCGAATATGTTACTTTGGGTGGTGTGGTACCTAACCCTAGACTTTCTAAGGTGTATGAAGGTATAGATCTGTGCAAAAAAGAGAACGTTGACTTCATTCTAGCTGTAGGTGGCGGTAGCGTTATTGATTCTGCAAAAGCCATCGGCTACGGTATGGTAAATGACTGTGATGTATGGGATTTGTACGAAGGCAAAGCTAAGGCAACCGGATGCCTGCCAGTCGGTGTCATCCTGACTATTGCAGCAGCGGGTAGTGAGATGAGTAGTTCCTCTGTTATCACCAAGGAAGAAGGATGGCTGAAGAGAGGCTGTAATACTGACTATTCACGATGCAAATTTGCTATTATGAATCCGGAGCTGACATATACGTTACCACAGTATCAGACGGAGAGTGGCTGTACTGATATTCTAATGCATACTATGGAGCGTTATTTCACTACGGAAAGAAGCATGGAAGTGACAGATAGTATCAGCGAAGGTTTGATGAGGACCGTGATCCATAACGCAAAAATACTGATGCATAAACCCCAATGTTATGATGCACGTGCAGAAATAATGTGGGCTGGAAGCCTTTCACACAATGGATTGACAGGGTGCGGTTCTGTTGGTGACTGGTCGTGCCATCAGTTGGAACATGAGTTGGGCGGCATGTTCGATGTAGCTCACGGTGCGGGCCTGTCGGCGGTGTGGGGAAGTTGGGCACGGTATGTATACAAGACTGATGTAATGCGCTTTGTACAGTTTGCGGTGAATGTGTTGGGGGTGTCCAATGATTTCAAAGATCCTGAAAAAACCGCTCTGGAAGGTATCAAAGCCATGGAGAATTTTTATCGATTTATCGGTATGCCCACTTCTATTAGGGAATTGGGTGTTGAATTAACGGACGAGCAGATTCACGAGTTGGCTTACAAGTGTAGCTTTAAAAAAACAAGAACCATCGGCAATTTCCAAATTCTAAATATGGAGGATATAGAAAAAATTTATATCATGGCGAGATAATCACAAATAACAATTGAGTAGGAGGCTAATTATTCATTGATTCCTCATTTCCTGTAGGTTGGTTTACATCCCTTTTGCAGAGGCGATGCCAAAAACTAAAAGGATGTTATTTTTATCTCTAAACGAGACGATAGAAGCTAAAAAAAGGTTGCTACTATGCAACCTTTTTTTAGCTTCTATTAATTATTTTTCTTATAACTTCTGTCACTCGCATATAATCATCGTTTCCAACAGGATAAGACGGAGGCCTACGGTCTGCTATCTTACCGTCATAAACCATTTGAACTTTAACTACCCTATGGTTTTCTCCGCCCCAAGTTTCAAGACCTATAGAAACTCTATATTGGGTATTAGGAGGATGGGGTGGACTAGCTGGTACCATAGCGGCTGCTTCAGGGAAAAATACTTTTGCCATATGCTCACACTCTTTTCTTATTGGTAAAATTCCTTTAGTATACCTTTAGTATACCTTTGGAATTTGAGTTAAGCAAGTTAAATTCCATATTATAAGCATCAGACGTGAAAAGCGTATAAGGTTAATATCTTTGTAAGATGGGTAACCTATTTTCTTGTTTTTAGAATTAGCTATATTGCTTTGTGTACACTGGAATTATTTGCTGCTTTTCGCTTATTACTAATCGTTATATACTAAAAATAAAATTAATGAGGTTTAAACAGTGAAAAAACAAGCAGCATGGCTAATTTTAACAATGATTCTAGCTTCAAACATAGTAATAGATTGTAACAAAGACGTTGCTTTTTCAAATTCCAAAACTCAGGAGAATGCTAATTGGTCTGAGTCTGTTGGTTCTAGCAGTATTAATAACGTTCAGGAATTTAATACCCCAATATATAAGACCGTACATAATATAATGACCTTTCTTGAAAAAAGAAACTTGGATGTTATATCGCAAGATGGACGTTTCATATTATTTTACAAGGTAAAATGATCGCCACCTTAACAAGGTTGCACTTTTCTCAAATAAATCAATATTTCAATTAGAGAAAATTTGATTTTTAATTAAGTAATATGATCACTGTTTTTATGCCTAGTGCCACTTTTAACACCCTATCAAATTGGTAAGCCAAGTACCGTCTACTTTTAGTTAGATGGTGCTTATTTTATTTTAAAGCGATAATAAATGATGGTTATTACTGAAGTACCAACTTAATTTTTAAAAAATAACTCTTCAATATCTCGATTTACACCTTCTAATACAGCCACTAGAAACATATCCTTCTACAAGGCCATGATCCGTGAGGCATTGTTTTACTGATGATAAAACTAACCTTCGAGAGCAAAGGTCTACTTCAATTGATGGTATTTGGTAGCACTGATAGTGCCCTAGCGGAGTAGGTGCATCTTGTTTTCCAATACAAGCTATTCTTTATTAGCTTGTATTGGAAAACAATAAGAATCACAGAAGGTGGTAAAAAACATCCTATTTATTATTGCATTTTTGTTTAATTAGGAAGAAGGAATTTTCATTTTAATATTGAAGTAATAATAATTAGTACTAAATAAGGAGTATTTGTTATGTTGAAACAAGAAGAAACAAAACAGCTTGTGAAAAAATATTTTTCTGAGGCTAGTGATGAACAAGTAGAGAGACTTCTAGAAGAGTTAACTAGGGATATTGAAATTACTATCCATGCTAGAATAAGAGAATTAGTTAATTGCGAGAGAATTAAAAAACTATCAAATGCTTGATTAAAGATGCAAAGAGGTGTTTTTTTGTGGATAATATAAAAGAAATAAAAAAAGAAAATGAATGGCGCAATCATCCCATTGTCATTTTCGTTGGAATACTAGTATTGTACACTGCAAGTAACTCGATTATTGCACTATTTAATTTGTAATTACTCAAAGTGTTGTCATTAATTTTGCCACCTTAGTTCTAATGATTTCCAGCGGATTGTAAGGTATTTACTATTATCACTAATAGATAATGGCAATTTGCTGGTTTCCTTTGTGGGATAGTACAATAATTCGCAAAATAAAGAAGCCACGAATATACGTAGCTTCTTTATTTTGCAAGCAGGTTTATGGGGTTAGTTGCATTAGTAGTATGTGAAAAAAGAAATATACCAAGCAAGGTTTAATAATTTAAAAATAGCATTCTGAAATAAGCCAGCTACAGCCTCAGGGATGTAGCTGCTGTTTTTATTGACATTATTAATAGGATACTAGGTATTTCATTGGATCTATAGGAGTATTGTTTATACGCACTTCGTAATGGACATGGGGGCCGGTGCTTTTGCCAGTGCTGCCAGCATAGGCAATAACCTGTCCTTTCTTGACTTGTTGTCCAACATTAACAGCTAGCTGGGAGTTGTGGCCATATAGTGTTGCGATACCATTTCCGTGGTCAATTTGTACTAGATTGCCATAGCCACCAGCCGGACCACTCGCTACGACTTCGCCGTCGGCAGTTGCCACTACTGGTGCGCCCATAGTATAGGCAATATCGACACCAGGATGTAACTCATTACCGTCGCCGAATGGCGAGATTCGCCAACCAAACCCTGAAGTAATGGTTCCTCGAACAGGCCAAATAGAAGGTGTTGCAACTAAGTTAGCAGCTGGTTTAGGCGTAATCGAGGGTGGAGTTGGCAAGCTGGGAGCTGTGTACTCGGTAACTTCATTTGCTGTTGCCACCTGCGAGGTAAGCGGCAAGTGTAATTGGTAGAAGAGTATCGATATAAGTAGCATACATAGCAAGAAGATGCGCCATGGTGCTGAGAGTGTTAGCATTTTTTTGATAACAGTTGCCTTTTTTGCAGTCGGAGTTTCTATAGGATCTGTCATAACTGGGGTTCCTCCTTAAACGTAGAATTATAAGATAAAAGGTAGCTCATAGGATAATTTGTCTACCATTTTACATTATAGCGGAAATCGAGATATTTTGCCTGCCTAAATTAAAAAATCTGCTAAAAATAACAACTTGACGCCACTTACGAAACATGAGAACATAGTAACGGCTAAGTTTTCATAATGGAGATGACAAATATGCAGATATCTATACAGCAATTTCGTGAGTCGAGGAAGGCAATCATAGTACTGATTGTTGTTTTAGCCATCGCAACGACTTTTTTTTTACAACGTACGAGTCAGCGGACGCCAGTGAGTGTCACCGTTACTCAAGTCAGTACTGTTAGTAAACCACTACACATTGAGCGTGCCGGATTGGTAGTGCATGCGACGATGGTTCCTGTTTACACTGAAGGGGTAGGCCGTGTTAATGATGTCTACGTTACAGCAGGTCAGGTAGTGAAAGCAGGTCAGCCGCTAATTAAACTAGACATCACTGGCGGGGATAGTAAGGTTATGGTCGCGTCTAACTCTACGTCAGTAGAAGTCTCTTCGGTTTCGAAGGATATATATGAAAAGGCATTAAATGAATACAATCGGTATAAAAAACTCTATGAACAAGGTGCTATTGCCCGTAAACAGTTGGAAACTGCGGAAGGGCGTCTACAGGCGGCTCAGGCAGGCATGCAGGGTTCGCAAGAAGGTATGATAGTACCTGAAAGACCGGTTACTACTGTCGTGAACGGCCCGGTTACGATTCAGTCACCAATTGATGGAACGATTACTGGAAGCGTGGTAGCCGCCGGCAGTACGGTTACGGAAGGGCAAGAACTTATGTCGCTTGGCAGTGGGCAAGATGTAGAGATTGTCGTGCCGCTGGAACAAAGTGAGTTATATTTTATCCAGCTCGGTTCAAAAGCAGTTATCGAGGTAGCGGGACAGCAACTGGCGGGGCAAGTTTCCGGCATTTATCCCGAAGTTAAAGATAAACAGATTGCGTCTTTTATGGCGCATATAAAACTAATCCAGCCGCCAGGGGATATGTTACCACTGGGAATGTCTATTACCGTGCGCATTGCTACTGGACAAGAGGTCGGTACGATAGCGATTCCGGCCCAAGCCGTGCTACGTGACGCAGAAGGACAATATTTTATTTTCTTTGACATTGAAGGAAAGGCAATTCGTCAACAGGTTACAGTCGGTGAAGTAATTGGAGATTTGTTGGAAGTTACATCAGCTATACCACAAGGTAGTCTGGTAATAACAACTCTTATCGATCAGCTTAAAAATGGGGATACTATTACTGTTCTAGAATAAAACAGCATATAAAGTCCTGTACTACTTAGGATAAGTAGTGCAGGACTTTTGGGTTATATCCAGAGCAAGAGAAGAAGGATATGAAGGAATATCTTTTGTTCATCCATTGACAATATAAAAAGCAGGGCGTATACTGTTGGTAAATTAATAGAAGTATTTAAAAAGCGATGATCGGGAAGAGTATTCATGATTTTACATACACAGAGAGTAGGGATTGCTGAGAACCTATGATGATAATCTGAAGAAAATCACCTGAGAGCTGATGGCTGAAATTAGAGTAAGTCAATCCGTATTTCTGCGTTAAAGGATAAGGTATGCTAGTACCTGAATGGTTGTTAAAGGTGGTATAACGAATGTAAAACTTCGTCCTGGACAGGATGAAGTTTTTTTATTTTTAGTGAAGGGATAGAATGGTGAAGGCTATCGAGTAAAAGGAGTTTTTAACATGTATAAAAAAGTTGATTCCAAGAATAATTTTGTAGCAATGGAAAAATCCGTTCTTGAACAATGGAAAGAGAAAGATATTATAAAAAGAAATTTTCAAATGAATGAAGGTAGTGAATATTTTACCTTTTACGACGGCCCTCCTACAGCCAATGGTGCACCTCATATTGGTCATGTCGTTACTCGAGTGATTAAAGATCTTATCCCTCGTTATAAAGTTATGAAAGGATATCATGTTTTACGCAAAGCGGGTTGGGATACGCACGGTCTGCCTGTTGAACTTGAGGTAGAGAAAGCTCTTGGTATATCTGGAAAACCGCAAATTGAAAAATATGGTGTGGAAAACTTTATAAAAAAGTGCAAAGATAGCGTATTTACCTATGCAACCCAGTGGAAGGATATGTCCGAACGGGTAGCTTACTGGATTGATATGGATAATCCTTATGTTACCTATCAAAATGAATATATTGAATCGGTATGGTGGTCATTGAAACAGCTCTGGGATAAAGACTTGTTATATAAAGGTCATAAAATTGTTCCTTACTGTCCGCGCTGCGGGACCGCTCTATCATCTCATGAGGTTGCCCAAGGCTATAAAGATGTGAAGGATAGCTCTGCTTACGTTAAATTTAAACTAAAGGGTAAAGATACCTATATTCTAGTATGGACGACAACACCATGGACCTTGCCAAGTAATGTAGCTCTTGCAGTGAATCGAAAATATGATTATGTGGAAATCATCAATCAGGAAGAGCATTTGATCATTGCCCAAGATTTGCTTAGCAGGATTGATGGTGAGTATGAGGTAGTAAGAGCCTTTAAAGGAGAAGAGCTTCTTGAGCAGGAGTACGAACCAATGTTCTCTTTTGTCACTCCTGAGAAAAAAGCCTATTATATTGTTCATGGTGATTTTGTAACTCTTAGTGATGGTTCAGGTGTGGTTCACATAGCACCTGCTTATGGAGAAGATGATAATCGGGTAGGGCAGAAATATGATCTGCCGTTGATAAATTTGGTTGATGTGCAGGGGAATTTTGTGAAAGAGGTCATCCCCTGGCAGGGGATGTTTGTTAAAAAAGCAGATGAAAAAATCATTGAAGTTATGAAGGAAAAAAATATCCTTTATAAAACAGAGAAATATCTTCATTCGTACCCATTCTGCTGGCGCTGTGACACACCTCTTTTATATTATCCGAGGGATTCTTGGTTCGTAAAGATGTCCTCCTTACGAGACAATCTCTTAGAAAATAATGATAAAATCAATTGGTATCCTGATAATATTAAGAAAGGTCGATTTGGTAATTTCCTGGATAATGTGATTGATTGGGGACTAAGTCGGGAACGTTATTGGGGCACCCCTTTACCAATTTGGGAATGCGAATGCGGGCATAGGGAATGCATCGGAAGCCTTGCCGAACTAAAGGAAAAGGCAATCCAAGTGCCGGGAGATATTGAGCTTCACAAGCCCTACATTGATAAGGTATCACTACAATGTCCTAAGTGTGTAAAAAAAATGCAAAGAGTTAGCGAGGTAATTGATTGCTGGTATGATTCCGGCTCCATGCCCTTTGCTCAATATCATTATCCTTTTGAGAATAAGGAGTTGTTTGAGAAAAACTTTCCTGCCCAGTTTATATCGGAAGCGGTTGATCAGACAAGAGGATGGTTTTACACCCTTCTCGCTATATCTACTGCCATATTTGATAAGAGTCCTTTTGAAAATTGTATCGTTCTTGGGCATGTGCTCGATAAAAACGGTATTAAAATGTCAAAGCATAAAGGGAATGTCTTAAATCCTTTTACGGTTCTGGAGAATCAAGGAGCCGATGCCTTACGATGGTATTTTTATACTGCTAGTGCTCCTTGGCTGCCATCCAGGTTTTATGAAGATGCGGTGATTGAAGCCCAACGTAAATTTTTAAATACTTTATGGAATATATATTCTTTCTACGTGTTGTATGCACAGATCGATCAGTTTGATCCGACTACGTATCATGGGAGACAAAGTAGCCATGTCATGGATAAGTGGATTATCTCTAAGCTTAATACCATGATTTATAAGGTTGGGGAAGATCTGGATGCTTATGATATAACTGGAGCAGCAGAGCTTATCGGAGAATTTACTGATGAGTTGTCAAACTGGTATGTGAGGAGAAATAGAACCAGATATTGGGTTATGGAGATGACAGATGATAAGATCGATGCGTATCTTACCTTACACACTGTGCTGAAAAATCTAGTAATCGTGGCTGCTCCTTTCGTTCCTTTTATAACAGAAGAGATTTATCAAAACCTTGTAGTAGGTCGTGATGTAAAAGCACCGGAGAGTGTGCATCTGTGCAGGTGGCCTGAATATGATGAAAAGCTTGTCGATAGGCAGCTGGAAAAAGAAATGGAGCTAACTTACAAGATTTGTGGTCTAGGAAGAAGTGCGAGAAATGTGGCCAATATTAAAAATAGGCAGCCTCTTTCCAAAATGTTACTAAGTACTAAGACACTACCTGATTATTATATTGATATTATTAAAGAAGAACTAAATATAAAATGCGTAGAAGTGAACGCTAATATGTCTGATTATGTAAGTTATATCGTAAAACCCAATTCGCCAGTGTTAGGGAAAACTCATGGTAAGTTTATACCAGCCATCAGAAAAGCTATTTCGGAGATGGATCAGATGGCGTTAGCGTTGAAAATTTCAAATAACGAGGCCATTACAGTAGAAATTGATGGTACTCTCATAGAGTTTAACTCTACCAATTTGTTGGTAACGATGAATGGACTCGAAGGTTTCGCCTTTGCTGGAGAAGGTGATGTTGGTGTTGTTCTTGATACCCATATCTCTGAAAGTCTGAAAGTTGAAGGATATGCTAGAGAAATCATTAGCAAAATCCAAAATATGAGAAAAGATAGTTCTTTTGAAGTAATGGATAAGATTAAAATCTATATGACGGGAAATGTCTGTCTTCAAGACGTTGTGATTCAATACAAGGACTATATTATGAGTGAAACCCTGGCGGTGGAAATTGTGTTTGATGAAGTAAGAGAGTATACAGATGTATTAATTAATAGTGAACCATTGAAGTTAACGGTTGCAATTCAATAGGATTGAACAGTTTTAAAAAGCAACCAATACCACTCATGGAGAAAGTGTGAGTCGTATTGGTTGCTTTTGTGTATCTGAATTTATAATTTACTAATAGTCAGATAGAAAAAAAGTACATTTTACTTGCAGGGGAAGAAGGTGTTTAAGGCTAATAAGGAAGAGAAGTATCTTTTAGTCAGTAATACGGATCTGCTAACATAGGTTTAACCATACAATAAGTTAGAAAAATCAAATTGCAATATACAAATTTTTTAAGGAGATGATATTGTGATTATTAAACAAATACGATTATTCGAGCAGCCCTGCTTGATATTTTTTCTTGCCTGTGTATTGACCTTTACTCTAACATCCAGTGCTTCTGCTGAAATTGGAAATAGCAAAAGCCAAATTGAGCAAAGGTACGGTGATTATTCTTTAGTCCAAGATGGGTTTAATCGGATCTGGACACAAAGTGAATGGAAATCTACGTTAAATAGTAGTGCTAAGGCCTATGGTTACATGACCATAGTGGGAGAGATGAATGCAACGGTTTGGATTGAATATAATGCACAAAATCGAGTTGTAAAAGAAACTCAAATAATGGATGGTAACATTAAGATTAGGGACTTTCAAAACTGTTTTGGCGAACTGTACACCGACATTATTGCAGCAGATAGCACTGTATTCGTGAATAGTACTTTTCCAGAATTAAGGGTGATTGTTCGAAAATCGGATAACAAATATAACTTAATTCGTTTTTTCATAGATAACTTAAAAGCCAATGCAAAAATAAATATGCATTCAAAAATCCACGGTTTTGAAATTACAGAGATTGCTCCTGGTGATGCCAAAAATTATCTTAAGAAGAGTCGGTTCAATCGAATAGCGTCAAATCTTAATGCACAACAATCAAGCCGAGATGATAATTGGCTAAAAACGGATAATTATTTTCAACCGGAGCTTTTCTTTTCTGAAAATTTGTTGCCGCGGAAGAAAACAGATATGATAGTAATTCACCATACTGCTATAGAAGATATGTCAGTATCTGATATCCACGAGTTACATTTAAAAAAAGGTTGGGCAGGTATTGCCTATCATAAAGTGATTCTGCCTGATGGTACTGTCGAGAATGGCCGTCCGGAAAATTTAATAGGAGCTCATGCTCTGGGAGCTAATCCACGTAGCATCGGTATCGTATTAGTCGGTAATTTTGAGAGTAAGTCCCCTACTGTTGTACAGATGGATGCTCTAGTGAAATTAACCCTCGAACTAATGCGAAAATACCATATTCCATTAGAGAATATCATGCCACATAGAGAAGTGACCCAGGGAACGACATGCCCAGGAGTATTTTTTCCATGGCAAGAGTTTATTCAGAGGATTAAACTAAATACTAGTGAGACCTTAATGTAATTAATAAAAACAGAGGTTATTATGATTAATATTGTTGCTTTTATTGGCCCTAGTGGAGTTGGGAAAACTACACTGCAACGGTCTTTAGGATTAAATCCAATTATTACTTGGACCTCACGATTACCACGAAAGGGGGAGAAAAGTGGGGTTGAGTATCACTTTGCCACTAGAGATGAAATAATGCAAATGCATCGTGATGGAAAATTATTAGAATACACAGAGTATAAAGGAAATCTATATGCTACGTCATTAGAGTCAATTCGTAGGCTGATAGAATTTGGGGAAATTGGTTCAATCGTTGTTGATTGTAATGGCGCTTTGAAATTAAAAAGTACATATTCGGCTAATACTTTGTTTTTAGGTGTTTTTGCAACATTAGAAGAATGTATTACTCGGCTTTCTTCAAGAGGTGAAAATGATGACATGAGACTTTTGACTTATCACGAAGAAATAAACGTAATGCAACATTTAGCTGACATTACAATTAATAACTCTCAATCAAATTGGGATAGGCAAGTGAATACAATACAACTAATTTTAAAAGGATTACAGCATTTCGAATAATCCACTTACAAGCAATTTGTGTAAAATGATAGGTTTTCTAATTCTATAAATAAGGAGGGCAGTGAATGTAACCAGCTGACCTCCTTACTTGTATATTCACAAATTTTCTCCAAAAGGCGAGGGGTTATGTTGGATGAGTTTATCTATGGTTATTAATTCGGTGAAACAAGTTGTTATTTGGTTTATGGTTAACACTGTGAAGCCTATCTAGGAAGCATTTGCATCGGAGAAGTTCTTTTAACCTGAGGATGCGATTATGGAACTGATGGTCGTTTAATCCAGAGTTTTTATTTATTGATAAAACGCAAATCATTCCACCATAGAGTATAAAAGGGGTAATAAAGGATAAGGCTGTTAGTACCTCATCTAAAATGACAAAATCCATTAATTATTTACCTCCAAAAAAATCAAGATAGAACATCTTATGCTGGAGCAATAAAATAATTCCTATTAAATTTCTGGGGGGAATATTATAACTCAGAAAAAAGAGCAGCTTGGGCTGCTCTTTCATTATCATAATCCGATCTGCAAACCTCTTCATCAAACAACAGCTGCCACGCAAACTCATTAGCCTCGCGCTCAAAGTGGCCAGGGGAGAAGAAGGTATGTTCAATCATGAAATAGTGAGCCCCAACCTTTATGGAGTAGGGTAGGTGCTACTTCATGAACACATGTTTGCCGTTGAAGATGAAGTAAGATATACGCAGACAGGTAAAAATATAACCACATTCAACGTAGCTATAAATACTGGCTTTGGTGAGAATAAGCACATTGACTTTGTGTCTGTTATTTCCTGGGAAAAACTGGCAGAAACATTTGGTAATAATCTGACTAAGGGACGTCGTATCTTGGTAGAAGGACGCTTACAAATTCGCGATTACGAGAAAGATGGGCAGAAAAGTAGGACGCTGACGTAGTAGCTCAGAACGTTGAGTTCTTGGATAATAAGCAGATCACCACTCAAGCACCTAGCACAAGCGGATATGATATGAGCTCCTTTGGTACTGAGGTGTTTCCTGAAGAGGAGATTCCAATTTAGGGAGGGATGGTTATGTGGCCATGTGTATATTGTGGTCGGTTAACGAGTGACGTGGAGAATGTCTGCTCTCATTGTCAGCGGCGCAAGGAAAAGAACGGTGCAGTTAGCCCAGAGTTACGTAGCCAGAAGGAGAAGGCTATCAAGATGGCTTTGCAATATCAGAAACCATTTCGTGTAATTAAAAATCAGCGTGGCGAGATGTTAGTTTTTCCAGTTTCGGTACCAGTGCAGGAAGGTACTTTGGTGCTATATGAGACGGAGGTTGAGGTAGAAGTATGAAATGTGAACATGCGAATCGTAGAAAGGCTTTTTAAATAACATTGATTTTAAAAGGATAAAGATTCCTACAAAATTGATTGGCTAGGCATAAAAAAACAAGACCAGCACCGTTGGTGGTCTTGTTTCATGAAGGAGTTACAGGCTCTGCTTTTACAGTCACCTGTAGGGAGATACAATGTGTACACAGCACTATTATTGCCGCCTATGGCAATAATTATACTTGGAAGGAGTCGATAAGATCCTGATGAGACAATTTATTTCAGTTTTGATCCTAATTTCAATGCAATACACAGTAAACACTGGTGACACTCTGCAATTAATTTTTGAGCAGTATTGTCCTTTGGCAAGTGGCTGAGTTCTGTGAGGGGTTTCGGGAGCTGAATTACGATATGATAGGAGAAAATGATGTATGGGCGGGACTGAGGATTGTAATTAACCTGTGGAAATAGATATATTATTAAAGATAAAGAAAATAGCCCTCCTAAGGAGAGCTTAATGACCTTGAAATATCTTGCAGATTAACCATATAATCACGACAGTTGCTACCGGAGTAACCATGAGCAGGATTGAATTTTGGATGAATTCAATAACCAATATAATCTCCCCCTGTACCCATTCTATTCATAGCGGTCACCGCACAGAACACTAGGATAAGCATCATATGAAGATGGTAGGAGAGAGGTTATATTGGGTAGGTAAGAATAGTACAAGACCAGCTAGATTCCCTCAAGTTTGGGAATGTAGATTTTATAATCCGACGGTGAAGTCACCCGAGTCGATATACGTCAAAGTGTTCGGCCGGAGAAAAAAGAATAATTGGCTGATCGGAGAACGGAAGCCGGCACTACCTGATTGCCAGGAGTGTCGGCATTTTATTTTGTGGATTTAGCTGAGGAAATGAATACTCTTCTAAATGGTGAATTTAAGGTATCTCCTGCATCATTTATAATCCTTAAAGCAGCTTTAACTAGTGACCAGTTATATAAGTCAGCTATGGATAGCAACTTATTACCATCCGAATAGGGAGGTTTTTATTATGACCAAATAGTTGGAGCCTTTTTCACTTAATTTACATATTATATATAGAATAACTTGTAAAAGAGGTGAAGAAATGAACGATTTTGATTGTGATTGTAAAAAGTGCCATAAGTGTCATCATGATTGGCATGAGTGTGAATGCGAGTGCAATGGGTGGGAGTGCCCTAAATGCCATCATAAATGTCACAAAGATTGGCATAAGTGCCCCAAGTGTCATCATGATTGGCATCATGACTGTTGTGACTCTTGTGACTCTTGTGACTGTTGATTGATAGCATTGTACGCCTAAAAGAATTAAAATATATCATTAAGCATCCTTCGGGGGGCTTTTATTATGCCTAAAATAACTTACCTTTGGAATACCTTTAGAACACCTTTGGATAAATATTGATATTGCTGGCTTTGTGTATATAAAAGGTAATAGGTAGGTAAGTGAGATTGATTAAAGAAGCACCCTCGCGGGTGCTTCTTTCTTTATAAAAAATAAACCACGTTTTGATTGAACGTGGTTGCAAGAGAAAAATGTGGGATTGGTTTAGAAGAAATCAAAAATTATCAGAGCAAGAAAAAAGTAAAATAATGATGATAATTATAAAAATAATCCACGCACCATTATTACCGAATTCCATAAGAATCCCTCCAATGATAATTTAGTTTCTCTAATCTATTTTATGCAAACTCAACATAGGAGGTGTCGAAAATGAAATGCTTTTCAGACTGCGCGTGCAATCAAGAGAACGAATGCATGAGGGATACATACCATACTAATTCAGCACGTTGTAAACTTAGAACCATACCAAAACAACATAAGAAGAAACGGGGGTGATTTCACATTAAACGAGGTGAAGAAATGACCAAGCGACTTAACGTTGAGGCCCGTGGCATAACAGTATATTGTGCCTTTGATGATTTAGTAGATACAACAATGCTGACCTAAATACACGCAATCAAACCAACATCCGTAAATTATCCTAATACTACATTTGTTCTTATGGCAATTTGCTAGTTGGATTGATAAAAGAGCATGGAAGATTTACTAGGCACTTTCCACAAACATCAGCATGACCCAATTCCTTGAAAACTTCGGCATTAACTAAACACATTTCATGACAGGTGAATCGCTTAAAAGCTGTCTCAGTTAATGCGCTCGTTACACACCGATCAACACATTTTTTGCAACGGCCATTATATTTATATAAACAATTTTCTCGATTTGATCTTAGAGTGGGGAGAAGTTCTAGATCAGTTACAATACTACCGATACGTCCACAGCACCCCTTTTCAGTAATTAGCATATTATTTAAGCCGAAATTACCTAGACCGGCAATAAAGGCAACATGGCGTTGTGACCAGTCACTGATCAGTTTTTCTTTATCAAAATTATGTATTCCTGGAATGGCGCAGTAGCCTTGTTCATTCAGTTTATTTTGAACAAAATTGTTAAGGTCTAGGATAAGATTATTGGTTTCGATATAAGCTAAAGCCCATTCACGAGAAGATTGAACTCCTTCTATATTGCTTATTACTGTATTTTTAACAAACGGTATAAAGTATGAAATAACAGATTGTGCATTTTTCAAAAAGTCTGTTGGCAATGCATGGTTTGGGCCTACTACTTCTTTTAGCGTATTAAAGAGACTGTCGTCGGCAGAAGCAAAAGAAATTATAGGGCCTTGCCAAACAGTCGATGTTTGTTTCAGTTCCGAATAAGTATTTATATAACTAACTATTAAATCCCTTATATAGTTTTCCATACAATTCACTCCTACACATATAATTATTCATAAGAATATAGACTTTTTACCAAATGGTCAAGTCAAGGACTTGGACGAGATTAAAGATTTATAGACAAAGGACGGATGTGCTAACATCCGTCCTGCCCTGGGCACTCCCAGCAGGAGATAGTAGGCTACACTGTGGCCTACTATCTCCTAACCATTTTATACCATGGCGAGGGTGATGACAACAAAAAACGAACGAATGTTCGATGGATAAAAAAAGCCTGTTAATGCAACACGAAGCAATCCATATTGAAGGAATTACAGAATCAAAATCCAAGTATCGTAAGCTTGTCCAAGCAGGCATCGTCAAGTGGATCAGTGATTTTCAAAAAGGCAACATTGAGATTAACAGTGTAGATGATTTAAAGAAGCTAATAGAGCTTGATATTGAACTTTAGAAGGATGATTTCTGATGGAGGTGGGTGATTGGTCACTACTTTTATTCGAGTGATAGTGCCTAATCCGGCATGTCATTAAAAGGCTATTTAAGCAAAATTAAATTCTCCGTTTGACCTGATACGCAGAACTATATCATTGGTAATGGCGAAAAAATAGAACTCCTGTCAAATTTTATTAATTAGACAGGAGTTCTGGGTTTTTGAGTAGGATTAGTCCATAAATTCTTTCATTAACATTTTAGCACCAAACCAAACCATAGCACCTGCTACAACAACTTTGGCGGTGGTTGGTATGTCCATGTCAGGCATCATGTCCATATTCATCATCTTACGCATCGCTCTTTTAGTGTGATACATAAATATGATCACCTCCTCAAGAATAGTTTGCACCTATTATCTTCCTAAAAAACGATGTAAGATTAACCAGAAAACAGGGCGTACACCTATCTTATACTGCAACACGGCGAAAAATTAAGAAAAAGATGTGCCTGGACGGTTTTATATTCATTTTCGCTCCCAATAGTATCAGAAGTACTAACTTATGACCCCATTCTAGACGGCGCTCTGTCTGAGTCATGATTGAGTTATTCTGGAATTTGATTTATTACTAGATGAGAGATATTAAAAAACGAAATATTTATAATAAGTCAAGCCGTTCTTCCAAGCTTAACATTCTTAAAAAAAACTTGCCCTTCTTTCGCTTTATTTTATGATTAGCACAAATAATTAAATAAGATCAAGAAAACTGATTAAATTTATCACTACGCAATGTGGAAGATATATGGTACTATCCAATTAGGGATTAGAAGTGAATTACATTATTGGATAATTTAATAATTTATTCCATATGAAAGGCAATGAAAAGGAATAGTATCCACAAATTGATTGCAGAAAGCTGTTGGATGATGCGAAACAGTATAAGAAATGTGGTGAACTCGCCTTGGAGCTTCTGGCTGAAATATAGTAGGTCATGACGGAAGTCCTCCGTTATCGGGATAGGCATTAGTAGTGCCGATGAGCGTATGTTGATCATGAAATAGAGTGGTACCGCGAGAGCTTTGTCTTTCGTCTCTATAATTCGTTGTTATGGATTATAGGACGGAAGATTTTTTTATGTGCATGCGGTGAAAGAAGGAGGATATTATGAAGAATTTTGAAAAATATGAAAGGGCATATTTTATGCCACCCCAAGTATCTTATGACTGGGTTAGGAAAGATCATATCGATAAGCCCCCAATCTGGTGCAGCGTTGATTTAAGAGACGGAAATCAAGCACTTATCGAACCAATGAGCTTGGAGGAAAAAATAGATTTTTTTCAGATGCTGGTGGACATTGGGTTCAAGGAAATTGAGGTGGGTTTCCCAGCGGCATCAGACACAGAATATAATTTCTTAAGGGCATTAATAGAGAGAAACATGATACCTGAAGATGTAACCATTCAAGTACTAACACAAGCCCGGGAACATATTATAAAAAAAACATTTGAAGCTGTTAAGGGCGCACCCCACGCTGTAATTCATTTGTATAATTCAACATCTGTTGCTCAGAGGGAGCAGGTGTTTAGAAAGAGTAAGGAAGAAATCAAGCAGATTGCTGTTGGTGGAGCAGAATTATTAAAGAAATTGGCAGAAGAGACAACTGGTAATTTTTCATTTCAGTACAGCCCAGAGAGTTTTCCTGGAACAGAAGTGGATTATGCACTAGAAATATGTAATGCGGTACTTGATGTATGGAAACCCACTCCTGATAAAAAAGCAATTATTAATCTGCCAACAACGGTAGAAAATGCAATGCCCCACGTATTTGCAAGTCAAGTGGAGTTTATGAGTAAGAATTTGAAATACAGGGATTCTGTTATTTTGTGTTTGCATCCTCACAATGATAGGGGCTGCGGTGTTTGTGATGCCGAACTGGGAATGCTTGCGGGCGCTGATCGAATTGAAGGAACCTTATTTGGAAACGGAGAGAGAACAGGAAATGTTGATATTATTACATTGGCAATGAACCTGTATTCACATGGTGTTGATCCTAAACTTGACTTTAGCAATATGCCAGAAATATGCCAGAAATATGAAAATTTAACTCGAATGCAAGTGCATGTTCGCCAACCATATGCAGGCGAACTAGTATTTACCGCTTTCTCTGGGTCCCATCAAGATGCAATTGCTAAGGGGATGAATTACAGAACAGAAAAGAAAACTGATACATGGTCAGTTCCGTACCTTCCTATTGACCCTAAGGATGTTGGGAGGGAATATGATTCAGATGTCATCAGAATTAATAGTCAGTCAGGGAAAGGTGGTATTGGTTACATACTGGAAGGAAATTATGGACTGTCCATTCCTGCTAAGATGAAAGAAGATGTGGGTTACACAGTTAAAGGTGTTTCTGATAGGGAACATAAAGAATTATCACCGCAGTGGGTATATCACATATTTGAAAACAAATATGTGAATAATACTCCATATTTCCACATAGAAGAATTTCGTTTTAAACAAATAGATGGCATTATAGCACAAGTTATCATAAATCATAACGGAAAGGTTAGAACGATTGTAGGAAATGGAAATGGGCGATTGGATGCTGTCAGCAATGCCATTAAACAATATTTTGACATCCATTATGAATTAGCCATTTATGAAGAACATGCACTTTCAAAGGGTTCATCCTCCAAGGCGGTTTCCTATGTTGGAGTTAGCAGCAACAACAAATTATTCTGGGGTGTTGGGATTGATGACGACATTATTACATCTTCGATTAATGCCCTTGTAGTAGCTGTCAATCAATTAGACGAAATACAGGCGGAAGATAAATGCAGGGATGAAAGAATTAATGAAATCATAAATTACATCCAAACGAATTACTTGACTGTTACGTTAGAGGAGCTTTCAAAACAGATGCATCTGTCGGTTCCCTATCTATCGAAATATATCAAAGAAAAATCTGGGGGAACATTTGGTGAAATCGTTAGAAATGTACGGATGAAAAAGGCTTGTACTCTTTTGAATAATGGAAGTATGACAGTTGAAAAGATTGCTGATAGCGTAGGTTATCAGAACGTGGAACATTTCAATCGATTATTTAAGAAAAAATATGGAATGACGCCAGTTCAGTTTCGCAACAAGAAGTAGGCATAGTAATGCTGACTGCAATAGTCAGTCTTGACTTGTTCGTTCAATTGAGCTATTTATCGTAAAAAAATTCGCCGTTTGACCTGATACGCAGAACCGGTGAAAAACTAAAAAAGACACAGCTTATCCATTAATGGAGCAGAGCTGTGTTTTTTTTGTTATCGTAATCATATTTTTTACATATTGTATTGTAATGATTGATAGTTTATAAAAAAGGAGTGGAAATGGTGGACCAAGCAAAAGAAAGTTTGATTGAAATACGTTCTATTGACATGATTCCTGATCATGAAAGACATGGCACTCCATTTAGTCAGTTCACACTCTGGTTCGGCGCAAATATGCAGATTACTTCTGTGGTGGACGGCGCCTTGGCTGTAGTCTTTGGAGCTGACGCTCTTTGGGCTTTCATCGGACTACTCATCGGTAATATCATGGGAGGTGCTGTAATGGCCCTTCATTCTGCGCAAGGACCGCGCTTGGGTTTACCACAGATGATCTCCAGTCGCGCTCAGTTTGGCGTTATCGGTGCTATTATACCCCTTGTTTTAGTTGTAATTATGTACCTCGGTTTCGCTTCAACCGGCACAGTACTTTCCGGGCAGGCTGTAAACGGCATCCTTGGCGTCGAAACTCCAGCGGTAGGTATAATAATCTTCGGAAGCCTCACAGCGTTGCTGTCGATTCTTGGGTACAAATATATCCATGCTCTAGGTAGGATCGCTACCATTACGGGTATCCTCGGCTTCACCTATCTTACGGTCATGGCATTCACCAAATTTCCTGTAGCTTCTTTATTTGGAGTTAAACCTTTCGAATTGACAACCTTCTTGTTGGCCGTTTCCCTCTCAGCAGGCTGGCAACTCACCTTCGGTCCTTACGTGGCAGACTACAGCCGTTATCTGCCACGCAGCACTCCTCAGTCGGTCACATTCTGGAATACCTTTATGGGAAGCGTCATTGGCACCCAATGGGCGATGACTCTCGGCGTCATCATTAGCGCCGCCAGCCTTGCGGGGTACGGCGGTAGTTTCCTGAAAAATCAGGTGGGTTATTTAGGTGAACTAGGTGGAATCGGAATTGTTTCCGCCTTGATCTACATGGTCATAGTCATCGGCAAATTAACAGTCAATACGCTTAATGCCTATGGTTCTTTCATGTCCATGCTGACAATTACTACAGCTCTTAATGGTAAAAAGAGTGCTACGACAACTCAACGGACTTTGTTCATTCTGGGAATGATTATAGCGTCGGTCTTTATTGCTATCTTTGCCAGCAAAGACTTTCTCAATCTTTTCAAGAACTTCGTCTTGGTACTGCTCATGGTTTTCACACCGTGGAGTGTTATTAATCTCGTTGATTTTTATTGGATCTCAAAGGAAAAAATTGATGTGCCGGCCTTATATGATCCTAATGGACGTTACGGCAAATGGAACGTACCTGCCATTATCTCCTATTTTATCGGTGTACTGATACAAATCCCCTTTCTAGCTCAAGCCATGTACACAGGCCCCATTACTAAGATGCTAGGAGGTACTGATATTTCCTGGATTGTTGGATTAATCGCAACTGCTCTCATATATTATCCATGGGCAATACGTTTCAATGTAGCCCCTGCGGATATGATTTACCCTGAAGAATCTTGATAGTTGCAGAAAAGAAGGGAGACCGATTAAATTAACTATGTACTTAAACGGGGGTGCTCGTTTTCTGAGTCCCCCGTTTCTTTCTAAGCTACGAGCTCATGATGAAGGATAATTTCCGGTGCGTCTTTACCATTAAAGGTTTTTGCCTACATTTATTTCACAGTCCTCATCACACTATTTCTGCTGCTAGCATGGTAGGTGGTGGACGTATCCCTCGGCCCGGCGAAGTTACATTGAGCCATCATGGTGTGTTATTTTTAGATGAGTTAGCTGAATTTCCAAGAGCTGTTTTAGAAGTATTACGCCACCCCTTAGAAGATGGACAAGTTACAATTTCGAGAGTTAATGCTTCTTTTTCTTATCCAGCAAAGCTAATGCTTCTTACGGCAATGAATCCTTGTCCGTGCATGGAACTATCTGGGGAAAAACAAACTTGATGTGAACTTTTACTTCAGGAGCATCCCTATTATCAGAATGTGTCGTGCAAACAACTACCTCACGTACGAGTTGCTTAATAATATTCCGTTTCGTTTCATATGTAATTTGACCTGTTAGTTTTTCTTTTAAATCACCTAAGAGCATAAGAGCGTCCTTTTTACGATAATCTTCATCATTAGTCGTAAGGAGGGCATTTTTTAATTCTTTCTGCCGGTATTCAAGAGCCGATCTCTCAATAGCAATTTTAGAGAGCTGATCTTCCACATCTTTACTGGTTATAAGTTGCTTTCTATATAGGTCGAGGATAGATTGCTTCTCTGTATCTTTTTGAGAGAGGGAAGAAGTAATTAACAATAGTTCTTGTTCATCTGGTGATAGGTCAGTTAATAATTGTCCAGGATTATTGATGAAATTAACGCAATCATTCCAAACCTTTTCATCTAACCAGTTGGCAGCTACATTTTTGGCTACGCATTTTCCCATGTACTTGCCTCTATAGGATGTTTTTCCATTACATACATAATAGGCAGTACGTTGTCCATTTACGCCTGAATAACCAGTCCCAGAGAAGTTTAGACCACATAGTGAGCATTTTACAAGAGACTTAAGTAAGTAACTATACTTAGTAAAGCGTACAGCTTCAAGTTGATTGTCTTTTAATACAAGTTGAGCCTTATCCCAACTATCTTCATCTACAATAGCAGGTACTTCGCGTTTGATTACTTCTCTTACTTTTTTAGAACGTTTACCGAAAAAATGGATCCCTTTATAAGTTTCCTGTACAATCATATTTCTGACACGACCTGGAAGCCAATGCCCAGATGTATTTTCTTTTCGTTTGCCTTTAGCGATCTTACGACCCTCTATTGCATATTTAGGTGGAATTCCTAAGGCATTAAGATAATCAGCGATTTTGATGGTACTCATATGCTGCTCAGTTGTTAGCCTGTAAATCATTTGCACAACATCAGCCTCTGACATGTCAAAGCCAGGGAGGGGAGTGTCACTAACAGTAAGGAATCCTTCATCATCAACTCGGTACCCATATGGACAAATACCACCAAGCCATTTGCCATTACGTGCAGCACGGTTTGTGCCATGCCAAAGACGGTCTAAAATATTGGAACGTTCTAAATCAGCAACACCGGCAAGGATAGTGAGAAGAAATCTACCTGAAGGGTCGCCTGTATCAAAGGGTTCTGTCATTGACTTGATTTTTATGCCATATTGCTCCAAAGTGTGAACACCATTTAAGATAGTCCTAGCACTTCGGCCAAAGCGGTCAAGGCGATAGAATAGGAGAGTATCGAATTTCTTTTCTTGTGCATCTTGAAGCATTATGGAGGCTTCTGGACGAGATTCAAAGGGGAGAGTTCCAGAAATCCCGTCATCCTTATACCACTTAACTATATTTAGTTGATGAAGATCGCAGTATTTTGTTGCAAATTCGATTTGGTTTTCTATAGTACCGCGCTCTTGTTGGTCTTCTGATGAAACCCGACAGTACACTGCAATGTTTAGCATGATAGGCCTCCTTGTAAAAACGTATGTTCGATTAAATAGGTAAAGAAAAAAGCGGATGTACCGCCTTGTGTATATAATATCATTCTAAAAGCTTAAGCGGAATCCGCTTAAGTTTAAATATTTATATCTGTATATGAGCCTATGCTATTTTCTGTAGAAAAAACATTTTTTTCCAGTGATTGGAAATGTAGATAACCCTGATTGTGTGATTGATGGTATAATTTAGTAATATACGATACTAAGTGATTTGAGAGGAGAAGGAAATGTCTGTTGGATTTAAAATTGACTTCTTAAGGTATGAAATTGGACATGGAGATTTTTTGCATTCATTTTTCTCCACTATAAGCTACCATCTCGAGCCTGAAGGGTGGGGTACTAAATATCCTTACCTATTAAACCATTTGTATAATGGAAAACTTTGTGTGACTGATGTCGCTAAAGCAGTAACCGAGCTAGAAGAAGTACGCTCTAAGCTAACTCATTTTAGCCCTAATGAGGTTATCTGGGACATTGAAAACTTGAATAAAAAGCCACCATGGGGAACCAACATAAGTGGTGACATTACAAACTTATCAAACTACTTTGTTACTAGTGATGGACGCGATTTGTTTGACGTTATATTCGTTACTTTTAAAGATTCCCAAGATTTAAAGGTCAATATTGAAATAGAATGATTGCAAAAAACTCAATGAGTCCATGGAGCCGTTTCCTTGACTCATTTTATCGTCATGCCGCCGTATAGCATGGTTTTAGGCTGTTAGTCAGCATATGACGAGAGTTAACAGAGCTAGCAAAACCAGCAAAACCAGATATAGACGCTATTAGCTTTTCTTAAAACGGTTGAAGGGGAAGATTATTACATTGTGTGTATCTCTGATAAAACTAAATTCACCTCAAATAAAAAACGAGCCAGATCCTTAGGAGGTTAGTCATGAATTGGTTCAATATTATAAGGGGTCTAATAGTAAGTTTAGGGAATCCAGTTGCATTTCTCGCGATGATATTTAGTCAAATACCAGGAACTATTATAGGAGGACATTATTTTCATATTTCATTATTTGGATTAGTCGCATTAATAGCTTTCGGATATTTATATCTCGCAGTATTTGCTTTACTTAAAAGGGGTACAGGAATTCATAATGATATTTTAGGCAACTTCGGGAGAATAAGTACTACAATGATTCCCTTATCTATTGTTGGGCTCATAGTACCAGTCTCATGCCTCCAGGAGATGGAAGAAAATGTATTCGGCTTTATAGTATTACCAGCAGTGGTTATTTTTGCTTTAATATGGATTTTAGTTTCTTTATATGCGATATGTAAAAGATAAAATGTCACATTAAAAATTATCTGGCTATGTAATACCTGAATAAGGAGCAATGCTTATGATATATTCATTATTAGACCCACCAAATTTAAAACATTACGATGATATGACAAAAACAGAAGCGAAGAAACACTTGGAATGGTATCTAAGTCAAATACCAGAACGACTGGAACTACTTAGCAATGCTTTTGAATTTACGGGTGGGAGAAAAAAAGAAAAGCTTGATTATTCAGTTGAGTCGTTAAGGATACTGTGGGAATGGTTTATTCCTCAAGTTATTACTGAACCTAAAACGGCAGCAGAATTAGAAAAAGAAGCAAAGATTCTCCCTGGTGGGAAACCTAGAAATCTTGAAAGATTAAGCATTGGCACATTGGCAATTGCCATGGATATTGCAATATATCTTGCTGAAGTATTTATTAGAACTTGTAAAAATGTAAATTGGGGCCTGGCTAAATCACGGTCTAAAAACTATATTAACTATAATCGCCCAGTGTTATTAGGATTTATGGCTGGAAAATATGAAGATGAACTTGATCCACATAGGATCTTAAATAATCTTTCACTAAAAGTAGCTTTTGGTGACGATAAAAATCCTGACGTGTTGATTAACATCTACAATATATGGAAAAACAAAGTCGAATAAGGATAAATGATTCATCGGTGTTAAATAATGTAAGTTGGTATTTAAACGTTTGAATTATTGAGGAGGCTGAGTTTGTATGAGAGCGTTGGAGCAAATTCTAGAAGAGTTTGTAGAGGCATGTCTTAAGCAGGAGGATTCTTTAAAGCGAGGAGACTCTAAAACAGGAAATAAGCAGTATCGAATAATTAACGATATCAGACGTGATTTGAAAGCAAATCCCAAATATGGAATCGAAAAACTAATTCCTTTTTTGGAGCATTCAAGTGCAAATGTCAGATTAAATACAGCATTTTGCTTAATTCCGCTATTGCCAGAGCAGGCAAGAAATGTTCTAGCGATAGTGGCGGCTGGTAGAGGGGCGGTTGCATTTAACGCTAAAATGACCTTATCAGAATGGGAAAAAGGAAATTTGAAATTTGATTAAAATACAATAAACAATTGAATGTATATAATCGATAGATATTAGTGTGAAAACAATCCATAGTAAGGGGCAATTGAATGAATTTAAGAATGTTATTATGCAAGAAATACCTATTACTAATTGTTGTAATTTTAATAGTGGGTTGGTCTACTATATCTCTATTGAAGGATACTATCTATAGTTTTTCAGACGTTATTATGTTTAAAAGCCGAGGCGTTGAAACGTCTGCAAAGGTATTAGAGTATAAACCTCAAAACATTTGGACTTATAGTTTTTTATCTCGGCATAAGACAATAGAGACTAGTCATGTTTACGTCATTGTGTATGATGGTCATATCCAAGAGATTGAACTTAATGTTCCGCAACAGATAAACAGCAAACTCCCAGTAATTTATGATAAAGATAATCCTGCTTTTGTATGGCAAGGTATGAAGGATTTAAGTATATGGAAGCTATGGAAATTAAATACGAGAATTTCATTTTTTCCCAAAGGTGACGTGCTAGGTGTAGTTACTTTCAATTTTCTTGGAATAATAACGATTTATAACCTAGTGATGGTCATAGTAAGAGATATTCATAAAAATTTAAAAGCAGAAGTACATAAATAGCGTATTTACTTAATACAATATATACAATTGGCAAATAAATTGGGTTTTCCCATAAATCAATATGATCTTAAAGGTATTGATTGTTTTATTCCTTACCTTGAAAAAATAAAGCAAGATTTATCTGTAGTGATTATTAAATTAGATGGAGAACGGGAAGATAATAGTTACACTTTTGTTGCATCAGGTAAAATACTTGGTGAAAGGGAATCTATGCGGATGGATACTTCTGACCTTGAGGGAGGGGTGTCATATATTTGTATTGAATATGCAAGAATCGCTTGGGAAATTGAGATTTAATAAACTAGGTAGAGACTAATAAGCACAAATATAAGATTTAAATTGAAGAAACCAACGAGGTCAGTAGATTTGATATACTCCCCTTGTAGTAGTCAGTTTTATTATTTAAACTGCCTACCGCAAGGGGGAGCATATCACGTAAAAATCTGCTGACCTTCTTTTTTATGTCTTATGGGCTAGTACATGAAAAACTAACGGGGATATCCGTTAGCTTTTAAAAGAGCCCGTAATGATCTACGCTACAGCCAATACCGATCATTACATACCTATACGCAATCTTTCGACTACCCACAAGCATTACACAACCGATACTGACCTTTGCTTGGCTACTATAGATACTTTGCCAACATAGCCAGCAAGCAGGATACTGATGACTAAACCACGAAGAATTTAATCAATGGATTTTAGACTTAACATGAGTCCATAAATACGTGATTGGACTAATCAAAAACGCGATATGTAAGAATCAACACTGATACAGTGTTGATTTACCACACACTACCTGAATAGTAGGAGGATAAGATGGGATTGAAAATTTCAAAAATATGTAACAAATTAAACAATATAAGAATTCAAAGAAATTTTGAGGCAATGGGTGAAAATTTGCTGCTGGTAAAACTGGAATTTCTCCCTAAATGCTTATCTCCTTATCACTGGTTTTTAGAGGATAAGAGAAAACCTCCTTTTGATATCGCAATAAACCCTGATGATGGATTTATTAGTTATATAAAGTTCTTCTTCCAGGATGAAAAGGTTCAAAAAAACAATAGCAATATAAAATATGGAAAAGAGGAAGAGGGCTATCCACAATTTGATACTAGTAGTTTTGATGAAAAGAAATACCATATTTTTGAACAAGGGAAACTAGAAGCATATATACAAGAAAAGAGCTTGTATTTAATTGTTTCTAAAACTAATAGTTATCGATGCTTAAAACTAGACGCATACAATGCGATATTATTTGATGAGACAGACACTTTTACTGGGGTTATATGTAAGGATTTATCAGCGAAGGAATTAGGGGAATTGGTACGCGCAAAAATTTTAGAATGAGTCAGGGAATCATGTATTTGTTTTGCGTAAGGTAATATAAACATGGAGGTCAGTAGATATAAAAAGCGCTGACCTCTCTTTTTCGGATTATCGCCTAGCAACCACAATTTGATCATCCTATATATAGGGGAATTTTAAGTGTAAGACTGCCTGAGGGTATGGATGCAATATGGTTGGCAGATGTAAGGCTTTTGTCGGTTTCTTGGAAGTTTACAAAATGATGGAAGGAAGGATGTAATTGAAGGGGTGGAGTGCGGATTTTGTTAATGATCCCAACAATGATTTTGAGGTAGTTCTTGAAATCCTGTATGAAGATAAGGATGTCGCTGTTATACGTCAAGGCGTTGATGGTCTAGAAATTCATTGGTATGAAAATACTAAAAGATTAGTAGTCCCAGTGGATTGGTTAGTAAAACTTCTTATTGATGCAAAAGAAAAATTGAGATAACAATAGAAAGCGAGGTCAACGGACATAAAAATCCGCTGACCTTCTTTTTATGTCTTATGGTTGTTTATCTTTTAAAGAGCCCGTAATGATCTACGCTGCAGCCAATACCGATCATTACATACCTATACGCAATCTTTCGACTACCCACAAGCATTACACAACCGATACTGACCTTTGCTCGACTGCCACAGATACCTACCGAACCGGTCGCAATCTCCCGACAACGGCCGAGCCCTATACCTTCAACACCCATGACAGTCTTAGATCGACCGTTATACAGCCCTTTTGACCACACGACAACAGTTGGGCTGCCGTACAGCCTTTAAGAATAGGTTGAGAGATCGAATCCTCAACCTTTTTAGCATATATTTTTTGAAGGAAAAATATAACATTTCGAGAATGGGTATAAAAATGGACAAAGGAAGGTGTGTACTCTTGAAAGAAAGTTTATCAAGAATAGGCTTAATAGGAATAATCGTTCTGACTCTTATCACATTATTTCCACGTGAAGGTTGGTGCAATGACTTCGAACGGCGTGATGTAACTTTCAAAAGCCAGGGACTAGATTGTGCAGCCTGGTATTATATCCCTAATGATGTGAAATCTGGAGAAAAAAGACCTGCAATTGTTATGGCTAATGGCTTGAGCGCTGTAAAAGAGATGGGACTTGATAAATTTGCAGAGAAATTTGCCGAAGCTGGATTTGTTGTATTGGTTTTCGATTATCGATATTTTGGTGCAAGTGAAGGAGAACCCCGAGGGCAATTCTTCTACTATGATCAGCAACAGGATTACCGTAATGCAATTACTTGGGTATCCCTTCAAAAGGAGGTTGATTCTCAGCGCGTGGGTCTCTGGGGCACTTCTTTGAGTGGTGGTCATGTGTTACATTTAGCTGCTTTTGATAAGCGTGTAAAGGCAGTAGTTGCTCAAGTTCCAGCATCCTACACTTGGGAAACTTATTATCAAAATGCTAAACCTGAAGCGCTGGAAGGGATGAGAGAATGGTTCGCTAAAAATCGGAGCAATGAGTATACTACAGGTATAGTACAATATATCCCTGTAGTTGCACCGCAGGGACAGCCTTCATGTCTTAGCCAAAAAGAATCTTATGAGTGGTTTACAGAAGCTGCTAAGACAGCCCCTAATTGGGAAAATAAAGTTACTGCGGAATCTATAGACATTAACAAAGAATATGCTCCAATGACATACATTCATATTATATCTCCAACGCCATTACTGATGATTGTTGCAGATCATGATAATGTGTGTCCGACCGATGTTCAAAAGAGGGGCTTCGCACTTGCTGGAGAACCGAAGCAATTGGTTGTTGTTGAAGGTAGTCACTTCAGTGTTTATAGTGGAAATGCATTTATTAAGGCATCAACTTCGGCAGTTGACTGGTTCAAGAAGTATTTAAAGTCATAAGAGCTTTTGCTTAAATATGAGAAAAATTATAGGATCAGGCTTAAATTATATAAAAGAAGAAAGAGCGAGGTCACCGGACGTAAAAATCCGCTGACCTCTCTTTTTGATGTCCTCATATTAAATATAAAAGCTAACGGGGATATCCGTTAGCTTTTTAAGAGCCCATAATGATCTACGCTACGGCCAATACCGATCATTATATACCTAAACGCAATCCTTCAACCCACAAGCATTACAAGCGGAAACCGACTCAGATCTGCTAATATATCCAGCAAGCAGGATACAGATGACTATACCGCGAAGAATCAAAGCAGTGGAATTGGATTTAGTACAGGACCTAAAGGCGGCACAACTGGTTCCATAAACCAAGGGAAAACAGATTCTACCTACGCAAGTGTCACAGAACAATCAGGAATCTATGCTGGCAAAGACGGTTTCGATATCACTGTTGGTAAGAATACTGACCTGAAAGGTGCGGTCATTTCCAGCGACGCTACACCTGATAAAAATAAGATTAGCACAGGTACTCTTACGTACTCTGATATTCAAAATAAGGCGGAGTACAGCGCAAGCAACAGTGGAGTGAACCTGGACACTAGAAAAGACACCGAGAAAAAAGATGCCGGGCTTACACCTAACATTAGCGTGAAGGTTTCTGGAGATGCGGATAGTACAACAAAATCAGCGATTGCTGAAGGAACAATTGAAGTACGTAGCAATGTAAAAAATGAACGTGGATCAGTACGACTAGGCAGAGAAATTGAAAAAATTTTTGCAGGAAAGATTAATGCAAGTGAAATTGCTAATATGTCCAAAAGTGAAATCCTTGAAAAATTACCAAATGACTGGAAGTATACTGAAAATAATGGTTTTGTGCATGTTAGGGATGCTGATGGAAACGTTCGTATGAGAATCGATCCTCCAGATAAAGTTACGAATTATGATCATGTCCATCTCTACGATGAAAAGGGTAATTCATTGGATGCTGATTTAAATATTGTCGATAGGAAAAGTTCAGATGGCCATATACCATATCAGAATTGAGGTGAAATATTTTGAAAGCAAGACAGATACAAGAGGAAATTGAAAGATTGCATTATTGGGATGCTAGAGTATTACAAATAACTGCTGAGTATTTTGGTGATGAGGTGACAATTATATTTCAAGATGCAGATAATAATATAAAGCTATTGTTTTCTGGTTGCTCGAAGGTCAATTTTACAACTGATGTTAGTGATAGAAAAAAACCGCTTAGGAAACTGACTATTCCCCAAATACCGTATTTCATTCAAGATATTGAAGTTGTAGATTGTATTATTGATGAATTTGAAGTATTAAATTGCAAAATATTAATGCCACCTATGAGTGTTGAAGTTTCTTGCAACCAAATTATTATTTCAAAAGTATAACGCTATTCGAGAACAAACGAGGTCAGTGGACGTAAAAATCCGCTGACCGTTCTTTTTTTAGCACATAAAATAAAAAACTAACGGGGATATCCGTTAGCTTTTAAAAGAGCCCGTAAGGATCTACGCTACAGTCAATACCGTTCATTACATGCCTACGACAACCATAGCATACATAACCGATACTGACCTTCTCGACTGTCACAGATCTCTGCCTACATAGTAAGCAAGCAGGATACAGATGACTACACAACGAAGAATCAAAGCAGTAGTACAGGCCCTAAAGGTGGCTTAACTAGTTCATTCAGTTAGGGTAAAACAGGATCGGCTGGGCCAAATACTCCGATATTTGGTATCAAACCGTAATTTTAGGAGGAAGAATCTGTGACGTATGGACAAAAAATACGGAAGCTGATAAAAAGACAACTAAAGTCATTTGCAGAAGAGAATAAGTTCATATTTTTAAAGCCAACCCTTTTAGTTAGGGTCAAGCAAGACGTACTGCATATAATTTGCTTTGAAATTCCACCAGGGGGTTTTTATTGCAATGTAGTAATTCAACCGTTATACATTCCTTTTGAGAGACCTAATCTGGGTTTTGGAGCTCGCCTGAGACATATTAATGAAAGGCGAGCTGGATGGGGTTTAGTTGATGATGAAGTGGAATTAGAAAAAGAGTTTAAACAAATTCTAGAACAATTAAGAACAGATTCATTGCCGTGGTTTGAAGAGGTCGGACATCCCGAAGGTATTATTTCCTTCGTTAATAGTTGGGCTCCTGGAAATCCTTACTTGATAGCACCTACGATTCGAACAGAATACTTGGCGTATAGTTACTTATATTTTGAAGAATTTGAATTAGCCGATCAAACATTTTTTGCATTTCTTAAGGACAGAACATCATTTCTTGAAGCAAGTACGCAACATTTTGATTATATGGTAGAAAAAAACAATAGTATTGAAGAATTACGAATATTAGCCAAGACTCAACCAGATATGATTAAAGTAAAGATAAGAGAATTTATAGAATATACAGCTTCAAATTTAAAGTTAAATCTCAATAAATGGAGGGACAATTAGTAGATTTGTACTAGATAAAATGATACGGTAGGGGATAAAAAAATAAACAATCAACAAAGAGGTCAACGGACAAAAATCCGCTGACCTCTTTGTTTTAGGCCTTAAAAAGAGCCCGTAATGATCTAAGCTAGCTACAGCCAATAACGATCATTACATACCTATACGCAATCTTTCGACTATCCACAAGTATTACACAACCGATACTGACCTTTGCTTGACTGTCACAGATCTCTTTCAACATAGTAAGCAAGCAGGATACAGATGACTACGCAACGAAGAATCAAATCAGTGGATTAGGATTTAATACAGGATCTAATGGTGGAGTAACTGGTTCTTTGCTAGTGAAACTATATCGGACACAATAAACTATCGTTTAGACCATTAGGAGTGAGGTGATTAGGTGAAAATTAAGTACATAGATTCAAATGGCAAGGAACTTAATTTGACGTTACACAAAAGTTATATTGTTTTCGCAATGGAGTTTAGCAACAATTCATCTGTTTCAGGAGAATATATTAAATTTCGTTTACAGAATGACGACAATAGTATAGTTCCTTACCCTGCGAGCTTATTTGAAATTGTATCAGATAAACTAAGTTCAACTTGGATTTTTAATCAAAAGACTAAGAATAACTACTGGATTATGCCAATGGAAATTTGTTACAATTCTTTCTGGGAAGATTTTTACAACGACGAAATCGTAGCAATTAAAAATTTTAATCACGTTAAGGAAGTTCTTTATCTAGAAGAGTTAACAGAAGAAGAAATCCAAGATATTCTTTGTAGTAATAAAGAGGACGAAGTCGATTTTATTCTAAATGCTTTAATGAAATACAAGTGTGATAGGTTTGTAAATCATGTTGTTAATTATGCATCAACAGAATTAAGTAGTTATAATAAAAGTAGTTCCTTGTTGTCTGCGTTTAAATATCTAAGTGTCTTTAAGCAGATAGAGATAGATGAGCTTTTTATAAATTACCTGACAAATATAGAAAATGGTTCCGATGAGTTAACGAAAGTTGTTAATGGATATTTCTCGTGAGATAGAGAACTTGCAGCATCTCTAAACAAAACTGACCCTAATTTAACGTGGGAACAAGTTGCTCAAAAGTATACTGAAAAAGGATTTCAAGGTGATGCTTTATATCATGAAATTATAAATGCAGCACAACGGTCAAGAACTAGCGTAAATAAATCACTTGGGATAGAGTAGATAAAATAAAGGAGATTACTATGAAGTTGAAAATCGCAGAAGTATCGCTTGATAATGGAAATGTAGAGCTGATCTTTGATGGGTTGATGCAAAAAGAAGATTTCAATTTGATATTGGAAAAATTCGCAAAAATTAAAGGAGTAAAAGTTGTTAAAGAAACAGAAGATGAGTTAGGCAAAGCATGTTTGTTAAGTTATGGTGAATTTGAATTTGTACTTGTATATAGTTCCGATAGTTTTGTTTGGAATTATGTATATGCTGTAAAGAAAGAAAACCACAAATTATTAAAAAAATTATGTGAAAATTTTGCAGAAATTATCTAATGCGGACGTTTACGGAAAAATATAATGGGTAATAAGAAAGACAAGGTCAGTGGACGTAAAAATCCGCTGACCTTCTTTTTTTAGCACATAAAATAAAAAACTAACGGGAATATCCGTTGCTTTTAAAAGAGCCCGTAATGATCTACGCTATAGCCAATACCGTTCATTACATACCTATACGCAATCTTTCGACTATTCACAAGCATTACACAAACGACATTGACCTTTACTCGACTGCCACAGATACCTGCCAATATAGCCAACAAGCAGGATACAGGTGACTACGCAGCGAAGAATCAAAGCAGTGGAATTGGAGTTAGTACAGGACCTAAAGCCGGTACAACTGGTTCTGTAAACCAAGGCAAAACTGACTCTACCTACGCAAGTGTCACAGAACAAGCAGGCATCTATGCTGGTGACGGTGGTTTTAATATCACTGTTAGTAAGAATACTGACCTGAAAGGTGCGGTCATTTCCAGCGACGCTACTCCAGATAAAAACAAGATTAGCACAGATACTCTTACTTACTCTGATATACAAAATAAGGCGGAGTACAGCGCAAGTAGTGTAGGGGTAAATCTTGATACTAGAAAAGACGCTAAATTAAACGAAAAAGGTTTAACTCCTAATATTGGGGTAAAAGCATCAGGAGATGCAGACAGCACAACCAAATCAGCTATTTCTCCTGGTACGATTGAAGTACGTAGCAATCCAACTCAAGACTTATCGAAACTTAGCCGTGATCCAGAAGGGGCATTAAATGCCTTAGGCAAGATATTTGATAAGAAAACTGTTCAAGAACAGCAGGAATTAGCTAAGGTATTTGGTGAAGTAGCATTTGAACAAATTCATATAATCAGCAAGGCCAATGGTTGGGATGAAGGAAGTCCTCAAAAGATAGCACTACATGCTTTTGTCGGAGCAGTAATGGCTGATATGGGTGGCGGAAATGCTTTATCAGGAGCTGTTGGTGCTGGATTAAATGAGGCGGTTCAAAAAGAACTAAAAGACAAATTTAAAGATAATCCTGATATGCATCAATGGGCGAGCGCTATTATAGGTGCTGCTGCTGCTGCAGTAGTTGGAGGAGATGCACAAACTGGTGGATCAACTGCAGCTAGCGGTACGAAGAATAATGCATTATATGATTATGAGATTGTCCGCTTTAAAGATAAACTATCTAAAGCTGTAAATGATGGTGCAGGAAAAGAAGAACTTGTAGATTTGATTAAGGAGTATTGGAGCAGTAGTAGGGGTAATGCGAACGGGTCTGACTCTCCTTATCATTTTAATGATTTTACTGATATGGAAGGCGGTACTGTTGGTCAAGATTTTAAAAACTTCTTGAAGACAAACGTTGCTTATGACTGGAATGTAGCTTTTGCAGCTAATGCTTATGATGTTAATGCAACATGGGCGAATTTGGTTGACCATATATCTAGTCCAACGACAATTTCTTATGCGAGAGCAGTAAATGGTGTTACTCAAGAAGCAGTAGATAAACATCAGTTTGAATCTGATTGGACTACAGCAGGTGGCTTTTTAATAGGAGGAACTGGTTTAGGTAAGTGGTCGAGTAAACTTGCGCAAATTGGAGATAATTTCGGAAAAGCTGGTGTGCTTGTAGAAAACCCAGGAACTAAAGTAAATTGGTCACTACAAACTCAGCATGGAGCTGATAGAATGGCTGAAAGAGGAGTTACATCGGAAATGGTTGACTCTTGGGTTCAAAATGGAAAGGCATTAGAACAAGCGGGAGGAAGAAAACATTTGTTTTTCACCCCAGATGGAGCGGCAGTTCTTGGGACAGATGGATACCTTGTAACAGTAATTCCTAAAAGATATTATGATGATGCCTATAAAGCTCTATCAAAAGCTTTATTTGGTGAGTAGGAGGAAATAATGGACGAAAAACTGATAACTATAATAAATGAATGGAATCCTATGGATATACATCCACTAATAGTTGATGAGTATGCTTATGAGATAAAAAGAATACAAGGAATTTTTAATCGTAATTTACACAATGCTTATGATTTGGGAGAAATTATAAAAAGAGTCTTTATTGACAGCTTTGGTGAAAGGTTCCCTAAATCACTAGAGGAGTGCATAAAAGTAGCAAAAAAGTATTTTTTATAACTCATGCCATTAACACTATTAGGAGTAAGGAACTGATGATAGTTTATGGTAATCGGCACATATATAATACAACGGATACAGCTCCAGATGGAAAACATTACGATGACGATGGTGAAACTGAGGGGACAGGTTCCTTGTCCCAAGAGTGATTGAAGTAGATGCAAGTGACAAGTGATATTTGGGGACGTTCTGCGTATTAAAGTTATAGGATTCAATGAAAAAGCTAGGTCAACGGACGTAAAAAATCCACTGACCTAGCTTTTTCTCTTCCATTTCAATTAATCTAGAAACATCTGAGTAACTCTAAAATTAAAATGACTTCGACTCATTCCCTCCATAATAAGGACAACTACCCCCTTAACCAGCAAGCAGGATACAGATGACTATACCGCGAAGAATCAAAATAGTGGATTTGGATTTAGTACAGGCCCTAAAGGTGGCGTAATTGGTTCTGTAAGTCAAGGTAAAACCGATTCTACTTATGCCAGTGTAACCTAACAAGCAGGCAACTATGCTGGTAAAGACGGTTTCTGGTAACGACCATATGTATCCAGGCGATAGAGTCCCAGAATAAAAAAGGGGGATGATGGAATGTGCTAATCGTAAGTGAAAAATCGAAGCTACAGAAAATAAATTTCCATGATGCGTTCGTAGCGAAGATTATTTGTGATTATGATAGCGGAACTGTTGAACTGCCTATAATTATGGATGATAAAGGGCGATATAACGCATTGTTGAAATTCGAAAATGTGGTATACGTAGAAGTCAATCGAAGGGAACCATGGGGACCGGGGGTTAATGTTATTTCATTAGATATAGAAGAGGTTGAAGGAGATTTATTAAAAGTAAATATTGTACTTAGATCTGGAGATGAAATAAATATTACAGCACCTATAATGATTTATTCTACGGACGATTAGAAAATGTAGGAAGGTGCCAGGGAGATGCAAGACAGGGGGACGGGGTTGTTGACACGCTCCTAGTCTAAGACATCGCAGATGATCAAATGACATCGAGGTCAGTGGACGTAAAAAATCCGCTGACCTCGCTTTTTCATGTCCTCAATGTCGTCAAAAAAATAAAAAGCCAACGGAAATATCCGTTAGCTTTAAAAGAGCCCGTAATGATCTACGCTACAGCCAATACCGATCATTACATACCTATACGCAATCTTTCGACTATTCACAAGCATTACACATTGATACTGACCTTTGCTCGACTGCCACAGATACCTACTGAACCGGTAGAAGGAAAGGCTGATATTACGTATAAAATAAGCTATTAATAATTCGGGCTGGCGGTTTTGGTAAATAACCCAGGATGCATATAATTGCTGAGCATACCTCTAGTAGTTTTTACTACTAGAGGTTTTTTGTAGCCTTTCTTATGACAGGATTATGAACAAAATTATTATAAATAGGAGTTGGAGAGTGTGCTTGAACTCGGAGGGAAAATTAGAAGTGTAGTAGGGACTCATGGGGAAGTAGATGTAGCCGAAAAATTATGAATTTTTCCGGCGAATGGACTACTTTCAGCGTTATCCTGAGCAACTGCAGCTTTTGCCGATAAGCGGCGATCACCTAGGACGAAAAAATGTTGTTGCAGTTGTCCGGGGTAAAAAGGGGGCAGCATCTAAGAGCTTCTGTGTTTGGGACATATCGACACTGTTGGAATAGACGACTATGCTGAACTCCGTGAGTATGCCACTGACCGCGAGGTGCTAAAGGAAAAGCTGTCTACCATAAAATTGAGAAAGGGTTTGTTTGCAAAAAGTCGAATATTATCGATTATAAATAATATATAGGAGATTATTCAATGACCACCTTTTACAAAAAGATGAATGGATTGTTATCCTATAATACAATTCCCGGCTTTACTAGACTACTTTTATTGGCATCTATCAGTGTTTTTACACTGTTCTTTTTCATTTTCGTTTCACGCGAAGTTGAAACAACCCGCAATTACATCTTAAAAAACTTTGAACAGACTATCAAGATTCAACGGAGTATGATCGAGGATTGGTTCAATAATCATGCTGGGCAGATAAAAACGTTCTCTGAGCTTCAGTCAACGAAAGATGGAGATGTAGAAGTAATAAAGAAAAATATTGAGACATTTTCACGTAACAACTCAGAATTCTGGTGGTTATCATTTATAGATGTAAATGGCTTGACATACGATGGCGCTAACGTTTCAGACCGGGAGTACTTTAAGCAAGGCTTACTTGGAAGTTCGTATACTACAGATGTTTTTTATAGTCGAGTCACGAATACACCAGTAATTTTATTTTCATCTCCTATATTCGACCGAGGTGGCAATGTTATAGGAGTAGTTGCTGGGTCGGTAAAATTAACCACGATTAGCAAAACTATGGAGCAGTTTCAATTCGGGTCAACAGGAGAAAGCTATCTCGTTGACCGAAACGGTATAATGGTTACACCAACGCGACTGACGAGTGACGTTGCCACTCGTGGAATACCAAATACGAATGGGCGTATTAGCGTAAAAGGGACATACGGTTTTGAACAGGCAATACAAGGAAAGTCGGGGTCGGAAGTATACACGGATTTCCGCGGACAACGTGTGTTCGGCGCGTTCTCCGCAATTGGAAATCCCAATTGGACCATAATAGCCGAAGTAGATGAGGCTGAAATTTTGGCCCCACTCTACAAAAATCTTAGCATATTAGGCTTGGTATATCTCGCCTTATTAGTTATCTTAGTTTATCTGATCACCGCTTTTACACAGAGAATAAACCGACCGGTTTTCGATCTAGTAGCAATGGCTAATAAAGTAGAAAGTGGAGATTATGGTGTAGTATCATACCAAGAAGGCTCCTTTTCAAAAGCTCCTCAGGAATTACAGTACTTGAACAAAGCTTTTATTTCCATGGCGCAAAAATTAATTGCCACTATTGATGAACTGAACCAAGTGAATAATTTACTCATAGAGGCAGAAGATAAATTCCGAAGCCTCGTGGAGAATTCCCTTGTTGGCGTTTCTTTTTTAGTGGACGGAAAGATAACGTATTTAAACCCAAAGATGGAAGAAATGATTGGTTATACCATGGAAGAAGTGAAACAGCTGAGTAGTTTTCTTGAGTATGTTCATCCTGACGATAGAGAATTTGTTCTGGATAAAGCTCAAAGGAGAATGGATGGCGATATAGGTCATTATAGTTACGAGATTCGCTTTGTTCACAAAGATGGTACTATTATCGATGTTTATATACTTACCAGCACATGTATAATCAATGGCAAGAAAGCTATCTTGGGAAGTGTTATTGACATTAGTGAGCGAAAAAGATGGGAAAGTAAACTAGAATATATGAGTTACCATGACGCCGGAACTGGTCTGTATAACCGGGCTTACTTCGAACTTCAAATCAATCAGATGGCTACGTCTGACCGGGATATTGGTATTATTATCTGTGATGTGGATAAGTTGAAGCAAATTAACGATTTCTTAGGACATCATACTGGCGATGCACTATTAAAGGCAGCGGCACAAGCGATCTCGTTTAACGATAGGCAAATTATTTCGACGCGAATTGGCGGTGACGAATTTGCTCTTCTAGTATGGGATGCCACAGAAGAGAACATGAATACGTTGCGTGAAGATATTACCGCTAAAATCCAAGCATATAGAAGGAATAAGGGTTCGCTACCATTGTATATTTCCATAGGCTGTAGCTTAGGGAAGGGGTTTAGAGTGAGTGAGGTTCTACGTCAGGCTGATGATGCCATGTATCAAGATAAAAATACCAATCGGACGAAAATCGGGGAGCGGGTAATGAAATATCTAGAAGGCTTAGATTAATGTTACAATTAGTATAGGTACTTCTTGGGTTCTCTGGCTACCATTTCCGGTGCGTTTGGCGGACGATGTCGCCGGTAGCCGGTGTGGCCATTGTCTGTGCGACACTGGCAGGCGTAAGTCCAATCGAAATTGCCAAACGGACGGCGCCGGGTATGATGATTGCTCTAATCAGCATTATCTTTATTTTCTCAATGAAAGTAACGGCTTAAAAGTCAGTAAATGCTCTAGTTTTCGATTGTTTACAAAGCGGCAGTTTTAGAAAATCGAAGGGATGAGTTCCGTTGAGCTGAGAAGCAATGCAATTATAATAGACTTAATTAAATTCGCTGTTACACTTGATACGGAGAACCTTATCACTGGTAACGGCGAAAAACTATAAGAAAGACACAGCCTATCCATTAATGGACCAGAGCTGTGTCTTTTCTATTAAAAGCAATTATCAATTTTACGGCCTACAAACCTTACTAGCCACAAACCCCGCGTGAACCGCCTCATCCCGACTATCTTAAAACACCCGTACCCTCTGTGGAGTGGCTAGTGTTAGGTACTTATTAAGTCAATAAAATTAGCCATGGCCGCTGTTTGTATCACATCTTTTCTTCGTATTATCATTGTTGTGCAAATTCGTAGATGAGATGGCAATTCATAAGCGATTAGAACGCCTGATTGAAGTTTATCTTCTATAACAGACTTAGGCAATAAGGAGATTCCGATACCAGCTGACACACCGCCAATAATAGCCTCCAGAGATCCAAATTCAAAACGCCTCAAAGGTATCGATTTGCTTTCCAATAAATATCGCTCAAGCAATGATCGATAAGAGCAGCCAGGGCGGAAAACTAATATCGTTCTATTTCTTATAATATCCAAAATATCTTGGATATTTTCTTTATTCTCGGCAACCAGAACCATCTCTTCTCTAAAGCTTTCGATTTCAGTGATTTCTGGATGATTGACAGGCGCTGCGACAAAGGCCAGATCGAGCTCGTAATTCAGAACTTGATTAATTAAGTATTCGGTAGGCCCAGTCTGAAGTGATAATTCGACCTTATCATATAAGGAATGATATTTTTTGAGCAGCGAAGGTAGTCGAATTGCGGCTGTTGTTTCCATAGAGCCAATTCGCAGTAATCCGTTTGGAACTTCACTTGGACTCAAGAGGAGGTATAATTCTTCCGTGAGTTGTGTAATTTTTGAGCCGTACTCTAGGAAAATTTGACCGGAGGGAGTGAGCTGCACTCCTTTGGCATTACGATAAAATAAATTCACTTTTAAGTTAGCTTCTAGTTTTCGTATGCGTGCAGTAACACTGGATTGTGCGTATCCTAGAGTTTCTGCTGCTTGGGTCATGGAACCATGCAATACTACTTCGCGGAAAACTTTTATATCTTCTAAATCCATCTTCGTCAGCTCCTTATAGATAAAACCGATTGCTGCAATAGAAATGAATCGCTTCTGTTAGTGTTTTTTCTATAGTAACATATAATCATATTATTTGGCTAGGAGGCGACGAAATCGAAAAATAACCGTAATATTTCTACTCTTGTAGGTGGAATTTGCGCCTTGAGCTTAGCCATGGGGATTTCGAGATTTGGGTTTACGCCAATTATTCCGCTGATGCAAAGGGATATTGGAGTAACCGAATGGGATATCGCAGTTATGGCTTCTGCAAATTATCTAGGCTATCTGATTGGGGCCTATATCTCACGAAAACAGTGGATCAGAAAGTATATCCGAATCTGGTTAGGTGGAGGAATACTTACCAGTATTGTTTTACTGATAGCTATGTCACTCACGTTAAATATTTTACTTTGGTCTTTACTAAGGTTAGTTTCAGGGTTTCTTAGCGCAATTTTATTTGTCGTTGCCTCAAGCGTTACTCTGGGGCAAGGACGAAGTGATTGGGCAGGATATCTTTATGGTGGAGTTGGTATTGGCATTGCGTTTACTGGAATATTTGTACCCATGTTTGATATTGTAGGTGGTTGGACAGCCACCTGGCAGGGATTAGCACTGGGAGGAAGTATCTTTGGAATTGTCGCGTGGTATACTCTATCGAAAGCGTCGTGCCCTGAAGCTGGGAAGTCAGGCCAGATACGAATCCAAGATAAGTTTGTAAGGGATTATGAGTGGTACGTTCTTCTCATCAGTTACGGACTTGAGGGTATTGGCTATATCATTACAGCCACATTCATTATACAAATGATAAAATCAATGCCTGAACTCAGTCATATTGCAAACCAAAGTTGGATATTAATTGGCTTGGCGGCAGCCCCCTCGACATATCTTTGGGCGCAAATTGCTAAAAAGACAAGTATAACAGTGAGCTTGAGGCTGGCTTATGGGGCGCAGGCTCTGGGAATTCTTCTGCCAGTTATAATTCCGAGTCAAGTTAGTACTATGGTAGGAGGTGCTTTATTTGGTGGAACCTTTATGGGGATAACCAGTTTAACAATTACCTTGGCATCCAGAGTAAAGCCGAAAGCTCAATTACAGGCTATCGGAGAATTGACAACCGTATATGCCTTAGGGCAGATCGTAGGACCTATTGTCGCAGCGTATCTTCAAAAAAACTTCAACATCTTAGCTCCTAGCTTTTTTGCTGTTGTGATGTTAATACTTGCTTTACTAGTGCTGATGACATCAGCTATAAATAAGAAGGGTGGTGATGCATAATGCCATATGTAAACATAAAGATTACCAAAGAAGGAGCCACACCCGAACAAAAGGCACTGTTGATTCAGGGAGCAACTCAACTTCTAGGAAAAAATCCGAAGACTACCGTTGTCGTGATTGATGAAGTAGATACGGATAATTGGGGAATAGGTGGAGAAACTGTTACTTCCCTGAGGAAAAGAAAATGAGAAATAACGAATAGTGTGTGCTATCAATCCTATTGTACGACATTGGCAATTTCATTCTTTTTTAGTTAAATTATAAATATATAGCATAATGGAGGATTATGTTTGTAATCATTTTTTAAGATATTAAATGCGAGAAGATTTCATGATAGACCTGGTAAGCGCGAAAAACAAGAAGAAAGACACAGCCTATCCATTAATGGAGCAAGGCTGTGTCTTTCTTATTTAAGTAACTATCAACCTTACGGCCTACAAACCTTAAAAGGCACAAACCCCGCATTTATAGCCTCATCTCTATTATCATAAAATACCTTATGACCTGGCGACATCATCCTAACATACCTACAGCCAGCATAATGAAACTTACCTGTATTAGAGTTCGCTTGATATTTTGTTTTTTGTAATTAAAGGTTAATTTATGGACTATATGTAATAGCTTAGTTATGCAGCATGATTACATATCTAAATGGAGGTTTTTTTGCATGTTTAATTTAATACCACACAAATTAGTTACTAGCATTATTATATTACTAATGTTACTTCTAACTTTTCCTGTATTCGCCGCTAAACAAGAACTGACTGCCGAACAATGGTTTATTAAAGGTGTGGAGTATAGTGATAATAAAGATTATGATAATGCTATATTAGCCTATAATGAAGCAATTGCAAAACAGAGCGATCCAATTATTATTCAAGGCCTTTACTGGAAGAGAGCGTTTACCTATTTTGAACAGCAAAAATATGATCTATCTATAAAAGATTATAGCAAAGTAATCGAGTTAAACAATACAGAATTTTTCAATATAACAGCTTATAACCGTCGTGGTTGGGCATATTACATAATCGGTGAATATGACCTTGCAATAGATGACTATAATAAAGCTCTTCAAATTAACCCTCAATATGCGATCGCTTACAATAATCGAGGAGTTGCTTATGAATTTAAAGGACAATACGATCTTGCTCTAGCAGACTATAATAAATGTATTGAACTTAACAACGATAAAACGGCGACGCAGTGGGCTTATAAAAATCAACAACGTTTATTAATAAAATATACAAAATAAATTAAAGAACCTCTCTTTTTATTGGTGCAATAGCATCAGCAGCACAATCATCTAAATGAGCAATTTGAATAGGGATCGCTATCTGATGAGAGAGGGCAGGGGGAGGAAATATGGAGGTAAAATTGACCGCAACACATAAGACTAGAAAGCTTATATCAGTCGTTTAAGATTAATTAGGGAGAACCGTATCATTTATATAGGAATGTTTGTGACGATGCTAATTATAGTTAGTTTTCTCAAGAGTCTTGGAGTCCGTGTTAGTTCTAGACATAAAATCGAACGGAAAAACAGTAGTTTCATTCCGGCTATCATCGCTGCAAGCTAGCTTGTGCGGAATTTTGTATATCAGAGCGAACATTATAGTGATGGTGTATAAGGAAGCTATGTCAGAAGTAATTGAATAAATTAAGCTAGTATATAAGAGAAGTAGGGAGTTAAATTGCTCCCTGCTTCTCTTATATACTAGCTTAAATCTTTAGGATCAAAATTCTCGCGATTTACATAAAAAGTACTTACCCTTTGCTACACTCTAAATGTGTGCTGACAAGGTTAGTCGCCGACCAGAGCGATAGGATACAACTATTTATACATTTACTGTGGTTTTCAGTTTGCTAGCAATTTGAACAATGGTTTCAGCTATAGCAATATTTTGGGCTGCACTGTGTGATTGTTCTCCTGTGATTTCGATTAATCCTTTGGTAGAGCCGATACTTTTAACCATTTTGTTTTTTACGGTACTTACAGAATCTAATATTTCATAACCAGTTGAAGCAAGTTCAGAAGTATTTGCAGCTACTTGATGTATTTGCCCTCTAAGTTGTTCTACTAAAGATGATATATGCTTAAAGAAGTCACCTGAACGTATAATGACTTCATTGCCTCGTTCTACTTCTGTGGCACCTTGGAGCATCAACTGAATAGTTTCCCCTGTTTTAGATTGAATTTCACTCACAATCAAGGTTATCTTCTGAGCAGCAGACTGTGATTGTTCGGCCAACTTACGTACTTCTTCCGCAACCACTGCAAAGCCTCGTCCGTGTTCACCTGCGCGGGCTGCTTCTATGGCTGCATTCAATGCCAATAGATTCGTCTGCCTAGAAATAGCAGTAATGACTTCCACAATCTCACCAATTTGTTCTGAATTATTCCCTAATTCTTGTACCGTTTTAGCTGATTGTTTCACTGCATTATTGATTACCATCATTTGTTGGGTAGCCGATAGTACTGCTTGATTCCCAGCTGAAGCACTTGACATTGTTACTTCGAATTTTTCTGAAGCTTCTGCCATAGCAACAAATATGTTATCAATGATTTCTACCATTTTTTCTGCAATTGTCATGGCCTGAGCAACTACAATGATTTGCGAATCTGTGTCATTCGATATTTGGTTAGCATTGGTAACTACTTGTCGATTTGTCTGTAATGAGCAGTCCATACTTAACAAAAGTTTTTCGCTTATAGTATCTAATTGAAGAGAGTATTCTATAAGTGATGCCTTGATTTCTTGCCCCGCAGCCGAGACTGCTTTTTTTTCAACAATTGTTGGTATTGTGTTTTCTTTTGTAGCTCTTTGCTGATACAAAACGACCAACATAAGTATCGTTAATAGTAAAACAAAACCACTTAATACGCTGGATGTGAAAGATGCAAAAATATTAATGCCATGGATCACTATCATTATTAATAAGTAGGCTGACAATAGCCATTGATGACGTTTATTATCGGCAAGGAAAGACGATTTTCTGATTGTGTAATGTTCTTCAGATTGATATTGTGACATGACGTAATACCTCCATACTCTTATTCCTTGGCATAAATCTCTGAAAGGGGGCATATGGAAAAAAACTTTACATCTTTATTTAAAGATTCTTCTAATGTGTCCATGCCATTTTATACAATAAATGGCCTCGTTTTAATATCTACTCATAATATCTTGATTTCGCTCCTTCTTCTATTATTACATTTCCATAATAATGCAACTTTTGTGCCAAATATAATATACGCCGGAAAAACAGGTAGTACTAACTGGGCCACTAAGAAAAAGCACCATCATTGATATTGTAGTGTCGGCGCTTTCATCATTTTAGTATTTGTAGTTAAATGGCAGATGCGCGGATTTTCTATGTTTTTCGGTAGTAGAATTTCTGACAACTGGTGCAAAATATAAAAAATACGCTAAGATTATCTTGGGATCTGTTGAAAATAAAAAAATACACTTATCGCCTATCTACTATACACATCATCTAATTAGTATAGATTTCCACCTTATACGCATCATATAGTCGCCATAGACTCATAAGAATATGAAAAATATATATAATCTCATCCTCGTTTAGCGCAATATTATAGAACTTTACTAACTCGCAATATTTTTATTAATACACTTAATTTCAAAGTAATACACTTTATTAAGTTGCTTTTTGAGCTATTCAAGGACGGTCCTTGACTTGAATGCGATTAGAATAATCCGCCGTTATAAATGATACGGAGAACCGTATCACTGGTAACGGCGAAAAAAACTATAAGAAAGACACAGCCCATCCATTAGTGGAGTAGTGCTGTGTCTTTTTGTTTTACTCATTTTTACATATTGTTGCAAAATAGGTTTTTTTCTCAAAGATTGGCAGGATAAAGGCGATGAAGCGTTAAATCATGACTGAGATCAAAGAGTATGCTGACAATAATGATTTTGTTTAATGTACATATTAATCAAATCCAGCTTTCAGTGAGTCTGTTAAAAAGTTAACTGAAGAACAAATTTTTTAGCACAAAATTACTCGATGAAATATAGGAAGATTTATAATTTCATTTCCTGTAAAATATGTCTGTACTAGAATTATTGTTGGAGGGGGATTGTAATGCAACAAGTTTATGCACCAGGTTGTGCATTTATGATTTATAAGTCGGAGCTTGCTAGAAAAGTATTAGATTTTTTAAATAAGGATTTAGGCGATATTCCTGAACATCTGATTTGTTGTAGACATGAACCTAATCTCGAAAGTGGCATACAGGTAATTAACACCTGTGGAGGCTGTGACAGGCGATATAGAGAGCTTTATGATGGGATATCTACCATATCGCTTTGGGAGATATTAGCTGAAAGTAAAACATTTTCATTTCCTGACTATAACGGTATGAATATGTCCATACATGATGCCTGTCCTACACGCACCGAGGAAAGGGTACATTCTGCAATTAGAAAACTCCTTGAAAGAATGAATATAAAAATTATTGAACCAGAAAATACTCGTACTAAAGCAATCTGCTGTGGCGACAGTTTTTACGGAATTTTGCCTGTGGAGCTTGTAAAAGAACAGATGAAAAAACGCTCAAATGATATACCTTGTGATAATGTGGTGGTTTATTGCATTTCATGTATCAAAGCAATGCATATCGGAGGTAAAAAGCCACGCTACATCGTAGACCTTTTGTTTGGAGAGGAAACTGGAATTGGTACATTTGAGCCTGATGCATGGCACTATGAATTACAAAAATTCATAGATGAACATTGACCACGAGAAAATCTATGAAAGAACCTATATGCTGGTTGTATAAAGGAAAGTGTACTAAGAACGAAAATCTCAGAGTAATTGCTGATTCTTTTTTGTACTTACTAGACATGTGATGTCAATAATTGCTCAAAGGAAAGACATAGCACATCCATTAGTGGAATAGTGCTGCGTCTTTTTTTTATTTTCTCATGTATCCACTTAACTCCACAATCCCTTCCTCACGCACATACCTGCCAGAACCGGAACCGACAACAATCTTAACCTGTGGAATAGAGCATATTCAAAACAAAAGCCTGCATCTAATAATGAAGTAGGCTGCCCTTTTTAGTTATTGCTGATAACGTGTCCATTTGAAGTCAGATCTACTGTAAAAAGGTTTTTATTTGAAAAGTAATAAATACTTAATTTGTGTTGAAAAGAATAAATATGAAATTGATCAGCTTTTTGAGGACCATCTTTACGAAACTGAATATGTTCTGATGAATCCGAATTAAGATGCTCTTCCGTTACAAATGTCCATCCATTTTTCTTCGCTTCTTCAATATAGAAGGCACGAATTTCTCTATAGCTTTTATTAGTTTTATAGCTGCCTTGACTATATGCTAGAGTACGTTTATGAGAACTCGCATAATGTTGTAGTGCCGTTCCTGATAAAGTAGTGAGAAGACCAAACTCTTTTCCCAAAAGTTCTTCTGCCATTATTCCTGGGGTCGGTGGTGGGGCGGGTAGTTGCGGAATAATATAATAATGATAAAAGAGTAATCCAGTAAATAAAATGAACGTAACAAGTAATCCATAAGTAAAATACCATTTATCCTTTTTAATATAATGAATAGTATCTTTCCAATTAGGTAAATACATTTGAATCACTCCCATGCGTCGTGTGACAGATATAAGACTGCTTTTGTCTTAATTGTATTGTTAAGTCCACCGTTTTTAGGCTAAAGTTTTGCTACTTTATGATTTCAATAAATATTGTTACTTATAGGATACAGTATCACGGCAGGAATTACCTCATCTAAAAGATATACATCCCTTAAAATAAAACACAGCCTATCTATTAGTAGTGCTGTGTCTTTGCTATGTTATTCTTCATATAATCAACCAACTCAACAATCCCTTCCTCACGCGCATACCTACCAAGATCATTGTCATAATCAGATCTGCAACTTTCTTCATCAAACAACAGCTGCCACGCAAACTCATTTGCCTCACGTTCAAAGCGCCCAGGAGAGAAGAAGGTATGCTCAATCATAAAGTAATAACCCCAACCTTTGTGAAGTAGGGCATGTGCTAATTCATGAGCGCAAGTTTGTCGTTGTTTGTATGGCTCTAACTCACTATTAATCACAATGAATTTGCGTCTAAGAACACGATCATAAAAGCCATGAATATGTAATGGTAAAGAAGTTAATCTAATTTCTATTTTGAAATACTCTGCAAGTTCATAAGGGTTACGGGTGTTATACTTTTTAACTAAGTTCCTTACACGACGTTTAATATCCATAGAATCCTCCGACAAAAAGAACTAATGTTCGACGATAGGGTATCAGATCTACGTGATATTAAAAACATTGGCCGTGACTATAAAAATCCCTGCCGGTTATTAGGTTAAGATGAACATAACTCTGGAAAACAAATGCATAATAAATACTTTGCGACATATAGTTTATTCTGTAGCTTGGAAAATCTGAGTCAAACTAAAATACTAAAGATGAAATCTAAAAGGAGATGGGGTTGAAAATGAGACGGTTTGTTCTTGTATTGGTACTTGTGGCAATTCAACATATTTGCTCCCCTGGAGAAACACTGCAGTCATTAGCAGAGGAGTATTGTCCAGGTAGTCGAATTCGGCAAGTAGCTGAGTTCCGTGAGGGGATTCGGGAGCTGAATTACGATGCGATAGGAGAAAATGATGTGTGGGCGGGGCTGGTTTTGGAAATAAATAGGTGGGAGTGATACTTATTATTAGAGCGTGAGAAATAAAAGAAAAAGCCCGAAGGCTTTCTAATAGTAAATAAGTATGGAATACTAACGTGGACAGCAACCTTGTCTAGGCCAACAAGCTTTCCAAGGCCAACAATTCCCTCTAGGCCAGCATGACTGTCTGGGCCAACAGAAGTATCTAGGCCAACAACCATTATACTGATGATGATGATCATTATACCAGCAGTCTTGCCTAGGCCAGCATGACCAAGAATGACGATAACCACTAGTATTATACCCTAGTCCGAATTCATTTCTATCGTTTAGGTCTTCTCTCCACTCTTCAATATCAGGATCTCCCCATTTATGATAATCCATATTATACTATCACCTCCTAATTGCTCATAGAAAGATATTTATACATAATATGATCTTTGGTAAATAAGAGTGATTAGCCGAGCATATAAGAAATAGCCCTCCTAAGGAGAGCTTAATGGCCTTTAAATATCTTGCAGATTAACCATATAATCACGACAGTTGCTACCGGAGTAAGCATGAGCAGGATTGAATTTTGAATGAATTCAATAACCAATATAATCTCCCCCTGTACCCATTGTATTCATAGCGATCATCGCACAGAACATTAGGATAAGCATCATATAAGGATGGTAGGAGTGAGGTTATATTTGGGAGGGCAGGTTTAAACGTGGTTAAATTTAATCCTCATTATCCTTAAGGGGCTTGCTGGCAACAGGTTGTACGTTTTGTGAAAATTTTAATATTTGAAACGGACTAGCATCGCCTTCCTGCCAAAGTTGATACCAATATAAGATGATGGCGTTTCCAGTAGCCACAAGAAACAATTGAAAACTAGTAATATCATACAACTCTAAAATGCCTCGATTGACAAGCCATTTATCCATGGGACCTGTGAGTATGAAGTCAATAACTGCGTTTGTGGCAAGAAACAACCAAAAGCGTTTATAAGTGAACTTGAAAATCCAAATAATCCCGATAAGAAAAGAGCCATAATTAAATATCGGCATATTTACAAGCGGGAAAACAGTTTCTTTAGTCGCCCACCAATGCAAAGTTATCCCCATCTCTATTACAATCGTGGCTACAAGACCGCCAAACAAGGCAACAGGCATATAACGTTTGAGTTCTGTTTTCTTTAGAAAAAGAACAGATAACCAAGAAAGTACGAAACTTGCCCATAATAACGTCTGATTACTCATTTAAATCAACCCCTAGAAAATTACGTATATTTAATTGTTGGTTTGTTCCACAATAAATATACGTTTAAAGGAGGAAGATATATTGAAAGCAATAACCATCCTGCAGCCGTGGGCGGGACTAATCCCAGCGGGTGCAAAAACAATAGAGACTAGATCATGGTCAACAAAATATAGAGGTCCAATAGCCATCCATGCAGCTAAGGACCAAGATAAAAAGAATGAGCGCATTAGACATATTGTTTTCAGAGCTGAAAGATTAGGGGTAATAGTTCCTGAATTGCACTTTGGAGCTGTCATAGCTATAGCGGATTTAACTAATTGCCTTAAAGTAATAGGGAAAATATCGCTCAAAATAGGTGATGAAAAAAGAGTGGCTGTTGTCTTAGAAAATGACATAAAGATTATGGGAAATGAGCTGGAATTTGGTGATTACACGATTGGCCGTTATGCCTGGTTACTCAAAAACATCAAAGCAATAGACCCAATACCAGCTAGAGGGCAGCAACGTATTTGGAATTGGGGGGGAGATGGTATGAGAGCTAGACTGAAAGAGATAAGGGCTAGAGTTTAAAAGGTGACTGATGGGACATGGATAGTTAATTATTGTAGTACTTTGAGGCTAGACACTATTTCGGAAATAACTTTGCGATCTGTTTCCAGATTATCATAATTGCCATTAGTCCAAATCATATAGAAGCGTTGATCTTTATAAAAGTCATAATTAAGTAGATATTTTTCCTTTATATTGTCTGAGTTTTTTTCAACATATAATGAAAATCTTGCATCCAGATTATCAATATGTAAATTCCCACTTTGCTCTAAATATCTATTAAAAAGTGGATAATCTTTTTCTATTCCAGCCACTTTTTCATCAAGCGAGATTTGCTGCTGAGCATATGGACAAATTAATATGCTACTTGTTCCATTGGGAGATGTAATTCTAATAGAAGTTGGAATGTAAACCGTATTCCAACTCTCTGGAACTATGATACAAAAATAGCTGTTTTGATATTTAATTCCTTGTTCAGCATTAACGACATTTGATAATAAACCTAAAATTAGTAATAAGAAAAAAAATATTCGTTTCAAATAAAAAAACCCTTTTGGGACCATTATATCCAATATTAACTAAAAATGACAGGCATATGGCAATGACTAAAGAAGAACTAGCGGAGATTCGTGGGCGGGATAAGGAAAAACCAGCAACGAGTGCTGGTGGAAGGTCACTTAAGTATTTTTATGCTAGATATTATCTTATCAAAGGTTTTGAGATCAGTTTCTAAATCATCGTAATTCCCTGTACTCCAAATATAATAGACATTTTGATCACCATATACATAACAGTTTATATAATAAGATTTGACTCCTTTGGGATTATAGCCAGAATATATTAGCAATCTTGCTTCTCGATTGTCGATATATAGGTTTTGACTATCTTCTAACTGAATAGATTCTTTTTCCGTACGCTTTATCCTATCAATATATTCATTAAGACTTTCTTGGATCATAGGAAAGAATGTTATGGTTACTTTAGGTAATTCATTAGGGGAGATACCGCTTGTTGCCAAATTGCGAAACGATTTTACAGTCCAATCTTCTGGGAAATCAACAGTAAAGATATTAGTAATTCCATGTATGTTTTCTTGTTTATTTAGTAGTTTACAACTATCTATTATATCGTTAATAGTTAGCTGATCAGTTTCTAAATCATCGTAGTTGCCATCAAAAATAAATGAATAGATATATTCGTTATATTGACATTTATATTCAAGATGGTAGGTCTTTTTAAAGGGTGGATGCTCTTCGATAGAATATAATATTCGTCTCGCTTCATGATTGTCTATGTAAAGGCTACTACTTTCTTGTAATCTAATGTCTAAACCTGATCGGCTATATAATAAAACTTTATCTTTTTCACTACGAACTACCATGTCATCAAGGCTTTTAAAATCTTTTATATTACTAATTGGCAATGCATAGATATATACCGAAGATGAATGGTTAGGCAAAATTAGGTTTATAAAGCTAATCTTATAATCTCTCTCTTTCACTTCCCAAGTCTCAGGAAATGTAACTATAAAAGAATCATCAACTTCGTAAGTTATTCCTTTTTGGGCAAATCCAATAGTTGAGAATGTAAATAATAATGCCAATGTAAATAAGATAATACGTTTCAAATAATCATCTCCTTCTTTACTATTATACTAAAATTAACCAAATGATAGGAGAGCAAGCATAATGACTAAAGAAGAAATAGCGGAGATTAAATGGAGAGTAGATAAGTGAAAAGAACCTACAGTGATGGTAGGCGTGAGGTTATTATGGGGAGGTAAAGAAAAATACCCAGCATGTACTGGGTAGGTTGAATTAATAGAGGAACTTAAAGGTGGACATAATCTGGTCAAAAGTACTTTGATCTTCATCTAGTTGGCCAAGCTCACCTTCACCCGTTACCACAAAGATAACCCCTTTTTTATAGAAAGTGTATTGTATTCTATACGTTGATTTTTTATCATCGAAAGATATGATTCGTAAGGCATCTCGGTTATCAATCACTATGTGGTGATTATCTTTTACCGTGTTTGTTTCTCCAACAATAGCGGTTGCAAATTCTTCTTCCTCTTTCTTCGAAGAAAAAGGATCTTCTTTGTTTGCAACATCTATGTAAATTTTAAAAGTAGAATGGCTAGGTGCAGTTGCTCCGAATATGGCTCCATGAACTTGGTTGCTTTGCCATTCGTTGGGCAATGTGATGCGGAATGTATTGTGGAATCGATCCTCATATACACTTCCCTCAGATGCAAAAGCACAAGTTGTTATAAATACCATTAGCAATAGAATGAGCAATAATATACGTTTCAAATAAAACATCTCCTTTAAATCAATAAGCTTCCATAATTCCACTAGTATATCGGTAAATATTTACTATTTCTTAAGTTATTAAGGGGTTGAAGGAGGCGCGAATGACATTAAGTAATGAACTCATCGCTCAAATAAAAAAAGTACAAGACCAGTTAGATTCCCTCAAATATGGGAACGTAGATTTTATAATCCAAAACGGTGAAGTCACCCGAGTCGATATACGTCAGAGTATCCGGCCGGAGAAAAAAAGAATAATTGGCTGACCGAAGAACGGAAGCCGGCACTACCTGATTACCAGGAGTGTCGGCATTTTATTTTGTGGGGGGCATGAAAAATGAACAAAGAATTAATTGTTAAAATTGCAGCTGAAGCGGCCGTAAATGCAGCTATGAATTATCTTGCGCAACAGAGCTTAAAAAAGAAAAAATCCCGTCATGATAAAAGACTGAGAAAACAAAGTTGCTTTTAAAGCACTACCCACTTTTAAAAGAGCATTGCAGAGAATCTGTATTTGATTTACCGAAGGCTATCACTACTGAAAGGGTTGTAGATGTGCTTGATTCTCTAGAATGTTATAGCAGTGATATTTACATTGAGTCTATTAAAAAAAGTGTAACCAGGACCTATATCATCCTTGCTCATATTGATCAGATGTTAAAGTTATATAAGATTTATTGTGAGACATCTGGGAAGGTTGAGGATGAGCGGAGGTATCGCATTATACAGGCTGTTTACTTTGATGGACTCAAACTAGCGGATTTATGTGAGAGTGAAGGGATAGATGAAAGTACCTACTATCGTGACATTCGTGAAGCTTGCTCAAAGCTAAGTGCTTTAATCTTCGGCATTGATGGCATTTCTTAGATGCGAAAAACATGACAGTGACATGCGAGTTCACATGAGATAAAATGATATTAGTAAAATTTATAAGTAATTACATGAGAAGGATCTGCAGACTAATTATCTGCTACCTTCTCTTTTATTTTAATAGTTAAGAGGGATATCATAGAAACATGGAAAGTGATTAACAGATGGCTTTTTTTACATAAAAGAAGTCATAGAATTATGTACTTACTCATAACTATTATTAAAACCTTTTGTAGTATAAAAGTGAAAAAAAGTTCAATTGGTATTATGTGGGATTGTCGGTATTTGCTATACGTGAATGTTTTACTTTAGTACCATATTATGGTAATATATAAGTGTAACCCTTGTAATATATCTCTAAAATTACATTAGGAGGTGGGTTCATGGGGGAGTGGATTATGATAGGATACTAACATTAATCGCGACCCTCTTGGGAATACTAACAATGAGTATTGATTTTTATGAGAAAATAACAAGCAAAAGAAGATCTACAACAAAACGCCGAACCTATATTAGAAACTAAGCCAATGTGCTCTTTTTTAGATAAAAGACGTATGGTAAATGTTGGATATGTCAATACTGTAATTAATTAGACTATTATTAACTAATGCGCATATTATAATGTTGGAGGTGTAGCTATGATTTTTTATTTAACCTTGCTAAATATTGGTTTGACAGGGGTAAATACTCTAATAACTTCTTGGTGCGTAAGTATACCCAATATAGTAGTTTCAGTTATTATTATTACATTAGCTACCAAGAACTTATATAATAGGTACGTTAGTGATTAAATATGAAGGTATTCTTATGCGCAAAACATTCTAAATAGAGAGCACTTCAAATTTTGAGGCTCAACACTCAAGCATCCTTCGGGGTGCTTTTTATTATCTAATGTTCTCCCCTCAGTACTGGGGCAGTTTTGTTAAGAATCAAATAGTTAGGAGCCTTTTCACTTAAATTACATATTATATATAGAATAATGTGTAAAAGAGGTGAAGAAATGAACGATTTTGAATCCAATCGTGATTGTAAAAAGTGTCATAAGTGTCATAAATGCGAGTGGGAGTGCGAGTGCGACTCCTTCGACTCTTGCGACTCCAGTGACTCCTGTGATTCTTGTGATTCTTGCGACTCCAGTGACTCTTGTGATTCCTGTGATTCCTGATTGATAAAAGTGTACTTCTAAAAGAAATAAAATTGTGATTATCAAGCATCCTTCGGGGTGCTTTTTATTATCTAATACCATCCATATAAAGGTAATTTCACAGGACAAGTAGCCGTAAAACTTACTGGCACATTAACTTTCGAATAGAGTAAGTCCAATTGTGTTATAAGAGAATTAATTGGATATTTACCAATGGCACTTTTTCATTTATCATTTGTTTCATATTAGTCAAAAATCATAATGGAATTTAGTGAAGATGTTGAACTACCCGAACACTCTCATGAATTTCAATGGGGTATCGTCTTAGAAGGAAAAATTGATCTAACAATTGATGGAGTAAAGAAAACATTTGTCAAAGGTGACCGTTATTTTATTTTCGAAGGAGTTAGACATTCCGGCAAAATTTACGCTGGTTATGCCGATATGACTTATTTTGATCAAAAATCTCGATATAAGATAAAAAAATAGTAAGCTAGTTTAGAAATCCAGGTAGCGTAAAGCTTCCTGGATTTTAAGCTTTTCTCTTTATCAATGTAAGAGGGAAAGATAGAGGGTGGACGCGCTAACGTCCACCCCTTTTTCTGGGCACTCCCAGCAGGAGATAGTAGGCTACACTGTGGCCACAGATCTTCTCCAACTACTATCTCGTATCCATTTTAAACCATGGATGGGGGTGTCGGCAAACGACGAAACGAACAAGTGTTCGACTGCAAATAAGAATAGCTTACTAATGCAACACCAAGCTTCGATTTGCGAAGGAATTCAAGATTTCTAATTAAAAACGGTAGACTAACAGAAGGTAGTGAAGCCGCCTTAACGGAATATGCTTCATCGGTGGAGGGAGTGGAAAACGCACACAAGTTTCTCCTCCTGGAAGCGGAGGCACTGGAAACAGAGAACAGCCTTGGGCTTGAAAAAGAAAAGGCCAGGGTCGATATTGACATTAAGCCGCTTGCAGAACCAGAATAATTATGGCAGGAAACGCTGTAATCCAAGCTATCCCTAATAATTCAGATACTTATGCTGTTTTTAACCTGTCAAATGTTGAGAATGTAGTTATTGCCGGTGGCACAATAAAGGGAGAATGGGGGCACTGTATAAAGATCATTGAAGGGTGTAACAACATAAAAATAGATTCTGTCATTACTCAGGATGGTTGGGGAGATGGCATCTATTTGGGCAGTAATATGACTATAAATTATCTAAAAAACGTTTTGGTAACAAATGTAATTTCTACTAACAATAGGCGACAGGGCTTATCAATTGTGTCGTGTGATGGTGTTATAATTCGGGATTCAGATTTTACAAACCAGAATGGTACAGCACCAGAATCCGGAATCGGAATCGAGCCAAATCACTGGGAAACTCATAAAGGCATAGCACCTAAGAATATCATAATAGAAAATTGCTTATTATCCGGGAATATGGAAAAGGGTTTTATGCTGCGTTTGAATGGTCTGAAACGAAAGGTTTTTATTCTTGTAATGGTATCGCTTGCAAACCTATTGGATAACTCTATGGGGCTTAATCATATGTTTAGGACTATGATGATTTTTGGGATTTTCAACATCTTCTACTACTAAAATAGATGTTACTGAATGGCGAATGTTCAAGCTAGGCTAATCGCTAATCAAAAACTGGAAAAACAAGCAAAAATAAATGCAGAAGAGATGAAGAAAGAAAAATCCTCCCGCAAGAAGGAACGTATTGGATGTATAGTTGGTACTGCTGCAGGAGGATATTTGCTAACACGTTAGTAATACACAAAGGCCGCCTAGCTCTTTATGAGTTTGGCGGCCTTTGTGTATGCTTGGGTAGTAAATACTTGTCTAGTTTGTTATAATATGTCTATAAAGTGAGGTGCATAGTTATAGCAACTAGAATTCATCAATTAGACGCACTACGGGGTTTGGCATCGTTTTCAGTTGTTCTTCACCATTGCCTGCTTGTATTCCCATTATTTCTTGCAGCTAACTTTCATGAAGGTATCATACCTATTGTTTCTTTCTTAACCTATTCGCCGTTGCATTTATTTTGGGCTGGGCATGAAGCCGTTATTCTATTCTTTATACTAAGTGGATTTGTATTATCTCTTCCTTATTTTCAAGAAAATCAACAAAAATATTTCAAATACATTATAAAGAGGATTTTCCGTATATACATCCCATATGTAGTCTCTCTAATAATTTCGGCATTGTTATTACAAATATTATCTGAACATGGAATAGTCAGTCTTAGTAAATGGTTTAATGCAATGTGGAAAAGTATCCCCGACTTTGCGGGTTGGTTAGGTTTATTGCTTATGGTAAGCACAGATGAAACACACAATATCAACACTGTAACATGGTCTCTTGTGTACGAGATGCAAGTTTCAATTATATTCCCCTTATTGGTATACCTCGTCAAAAAGGCAAATTGGAGAATAGTCTTATGTATTTCTATTTTACTAATATTTCATAAGTCGCATTTAGTACATTTTTCATCTTTCTTTATAATGGGATGTTTATTGGCTAAGTATCACTATTCTATTTCTTCATATATAGCTAATTCAAAAAAAGCAATGAATTTCACATTTTCTATTGTTGGATTAATTTTTTACCTTTTTGAATGGTTAATTCCTTTTAATTTAAGTCATAATGTTCTTGATCTTTTAACAGGAATTGGGGCATCTATTTTTATTGCACTATCATTAGGAGACGATAAAGTAAAAGGATTTTTGTTAAAACCCAAATTAATATATCTTGGTAAAATCTCATATAGTTTATATTTAGTACACCCGATAGTCCTACTGACTGCAATTTATTCTCTTAAAGATTTTTTTCCTATTTACGCCATTGTAGCTATGGTTCCGCTAATATCTATTGTTGTTGCGCATTTTTATAACAAGTTTATTGAAAATCCCGCGATAGCATTAGGTCGCAATTTTATTCGAAGCAAATATGTTGACTTAGATATCTATAGAGAGTGTGTAAAGGGTAGCGCAAAAAAGATTGAAGAATAGAAGTTATCTATTTAAGCGCCGCCTTACCTTAATTGGTAGGGCGGTGCTTTTTTATTTTACAAACAATTACAGCAATATTTAATATTTATAATTTACACAATTGCGCCTTTTAACGGAATACACTTTTAAATTTACAATGATTATCAAAAAGTATATATTTACCTCAACGATAATATTTTAGTTCGGAAGGAATGATTTTAATGTCGAATACATATTGTGAACCAGCAGATAAAGAAAGTAATACGAAGATTCGGCGGGCGGCTGGCATGATTTCTCGCAACGATAGTTTCGGTGGTATATGGGGAGACTTAGGGGCGGCTGTTATAGGTTCTTTTATTGGCGGATTTTTATTTAATGTTACGGATATCTTTGTGTATGGCACAATAGAATCGATACTTTCAAGTACTATGGGAGCTATTATACTTCTATGGGCCATACGTATGTTTCGTTAAGCAGAGCTAGTCATAAGAAAGAATGAAATGGCTCATATAACTGAATAAAAGTCGTCTACCGAATTGGTGGACGCTTTCTTGCTGTCATCAAATTGTCATATTTTTCCTGTATTATAATTCTGAAAGAAGGAGGGGATAATACATGAGCTATGTCAATAGTGACGGTTCAGACGGTCGCTCCAGTGATGGTTACGAACGTGACAATATAAAAGAAAATGAATGGCGTAGTCATCCGATTGTAATTTTTGCTGGAATACTAGTATTGTACACTGCTAGTAGTTCGATTATTACATTATTTCATTTATAGGTGGCACTCGTAAGTTTTCATCAAAATACGATGATTTTATTTTTAATGAGAAATGACTAAACAGTCACATTCTCATTGTATAAAATGGTAAATATATGGAGAGCATACAAGCATCACTCATGAAAGGATGATACTTGATGCAAATGCTTTGGTTATTATTAATCGGATTAATCTCTGGTTGGTTGGCAGGCTTGATTTCACGCGGTAGAGGTTTTGGTATTTGGGGTGACTTAGTAACTGGCGTTCTTGGTTCTTTTATTGGTGGATATTTATTTAACCTCATAGGTATGCCCGTATATGGTACGATAGGATCGATAATTTCAAGTACTATAGGAGCCATTATCTTTCTATGGATTCTAAGGATGTTTTCTAACGTAGCACCTGCCGCACATAAGAAAGAATGAATTTTCCATCTTCATTTACCTTTAATTAGGTGAGTGGATATAAAGATGCACCGTCTTACCTTAATTGGTAGGGCGGTGCTTTTTTATTTGATTTTAGTGCCAATTATATCTATAAAATTAAATACCAGAAAATATCCTTAACATATGTTAAATTGCTTTTTAACATAAAAATAACAAAAACGATACAATTATTTCACAAATTTAATGTATGATAAACCTAACGACAATTCATGGAGATGAAATAATTCTCCTTTTGGATTCTCCCCATGTCTTTCTCAGTTAAAAGAACCAGCGAATTAATTTGCTGGTTCTTTTAGCGTCACCTTTGCTACTTGGATTCCTATTGGTAGAATCTGTTTGTTCCATATTACTTGATTTTTACTAATCTTGACTTTATAACGATAACGAACGTGTGTTCGCTTTAAGAGGTGGAATTATGAGTAACTATAAGGTATTTGTAGAAGTTGTCGCAAAACACGATATTATTATTCTAAAAAAATATCATTAGTACATATGTTCGGTAAAATGATTAAAGAAAAAGACGGATGTACCGCCTTATATATAATATCATTCTAAAAGCTTAAGGGGAATCCGCTTAAGTTTAAATATTTATATCAGTATTGCAATTTTCTTGCGAATAGGCTAGGACATTTAGAGATGTTGATTAATTAAGTTTAGTATTTAAAACCATCTGATGTTTTCTAAGTTAATTGATTCTTGTATTATTATGCACAATATTTGTTAAAGTACCATTAAAATACTCGAAATCTCCAGTAGGTAGGTTCCAAATTGCTTTTAAATCCGATGGTATTGCTATACCATTTTTTTCAACATAATTACATACTTCAGCCGTCCATTTGGTTTTTTTTAATGTGCCGCCACCAGTGTCCATATATCGATCTTCTGTTTCAAACTTTGTGTATTCACCCTTATCATTAAAGGTAAGTATACCCTCTACTTTAACGCCCTTGTATTCATAGATTGCTTTGACATGATTTTGGTCTATATACTGCCATAGGATATTTTGCTGTAGAGCACAAGTAGGGACAAACAAAGATTCAGCTAAGTAATTTATAGCTTGGGATGCATTTGTTTCCGATCCCCTATTATCAAATATGGTTACTTTTTTTAGCAATTTGCCAAGCATTGTGCCTTTCCCATTCAGATATTCTTCTTTGGCCTCCATAGGAATTATGCCAAACATTTTTATATACATATAAGTGATTCTGCCTGGCTCAGAGGCAAAATTATATTGCTGGACTTCCATTTTTGTCCATGGTTTATCAAGGCGTATTTTAAAGTTAACGTCATCCCACAGAAATTTAACATTAGTCATTTTTTCTGTGCCGATGTAGCCACAATATCTAAAATATCGCTGTACTGGGCTAGGAAGATTAGAAATATCTTCTTCCGTAAATACCTCGTTATTCGCTTTACATTTATTTAGCTCAGTTTGCACATTAGATAAAAATATTTTTTTCATAGGTGCATCCTCCCCCGATATTAGACTTGCAGTGACACTGCAAAATTACAATGAATATAAAAATAGATATTAGTAATATTATTGTTCCTTAAATCAAGAGAAATTCCTTTAATTCCTTGCATATTCTGGTGACAGCATGCAACATGGCATGTTATGGAGTATTAAATAGTTAACCTGTTGGAGGTTTTGCTGCCTTAGGCTTGGATGTATTGTTAAACGAGGAAGAACGGGGTACAGCGTTACAGGTGATGTCCCTTCAAGAAGGAGGAGACGGTAGAATCGTCACCTTAGGGCGGTGTGAGTATTGGTGAAGGAGGGGTGTTTTTATGGCAGAGGATAAGAAAAAGCAAGAAATTCTTGCGACAAAAGATGGCTGGATTTTAGGTGATAAGAAGTACCCCAAAGAACAGCCACCGCCGGAAGTTGTGCAGGAATTGGCAAAAAGCGGTTCAGGGACTGCTGAAAAAAGATTTACATTAAATAATGGGACAAGGGATGTCTTTTCGCATTGATATTTTCTAAAAATGAATTTCGTCGCTTGACCCGATACGGAGAACGGTATCATTGGTAATGCGAAATAAATAGAACTCTTGTCAGATTTTTATTAATTTGGTAGAAGTTCTTTGGTTTTTTTAGGGAATAAAATAGCCTGTCCTTTCTAAAAGACATCTTGACAAGAAGAAATAATATAGTTTAAGATATAACAAATAATGGTTGACTAGATAACTAGAGACCAATTCCGTTTTGGGATTGGTCTCTAGTTGTTTTTTTCTGACCAGTAGGGAAAACAAAGGTTGCTGGCGAAGAGGAGGTGCATTTTTATTCGCAGTGTAATTGCTATAAGTGTTTTTGCTTTTGGAAGTTAAGTTAGGATACAGGAATCGTATGGACTAAATTTAGTAGGAGGAAATAAATCGATATGATAAGAATGACTAATATTATAATACTTGTATTAACAGTTTTTTTGACCACATTTTTTACGAGCGTCGATGCTGCTGAGTCGAACATTCAGCCTGTCCAATCGGAAATTGTTGCAAGACTTCCTTATTCCGTAGGTAACATTGCTTTCACGCCAGAAAATCAAATTATTTTTAGTCATCATCCGTTTTATGCTCCGAATATTCGAGTAGCTAGACTCACATCGCCAACGACGTTCGAAGCTTTTCCGAATGCCGAATGGAACACACCGCGGCAGGGCACTGATCATTATCTTGATAACGTACTTGGATTGAGGTCGGATGAGAATGGAGTTGTCTGGATGCTTGATATGGGGTTTCGCACCCATATTACCCCAAAATTGGTTGGATGGAACACACGGACTAACAAGCTTGAGCGAATATATTATATGCCAGAACCTGTGACACGACCAGGATCGCAACCACAAGACTTAGTTATCGATCAGAAAAATCGAAAGTTTTATATAGCAGATGAAGATATCGGTCCTGGTGGGGATGGTTCACAATCCGCCATCATCATTATCGACATGGACAGTGGATATGCACGAAGAGTTTTGGAAGGCGACCGCTCTACAATACCGGAGAATGTTCCACTTCATTTTGATGATAAAGATCTTACCTTCCCAGGCAAAGACGGAAATCCCGTCATTATCAAAGTTGGGTGTGACGGTATTACTATGGATTGGAAGGCAGAGTGGCTATATTATGGACCGTTGAGTGGGCAATCTTTATATCGGATTCGTGTAGATGAACTGAACAACGAAAAGCTTACGTCTGCAGAACTTAGCTCGAAAGTGGAGCGGTACTCTGATAAGCCCAATAATGGCGGGCTATCCATCGATAAATCAGGTAATATTTACTTGACTGCGTTGGAGAGCAAGTCTATTGGACTTATAACACCAGACCGTAAATACCATACGTTAATAAGTCATCCGGACATGGTGTGGCCTGATGGTATTTCATATTCCTTAGACGGTAATATGTATGTTTCAGCGTCCCAAGTCTCCGCAGCCGCTGTTTTCCACGATGGAAAGGCAGAAAATACAACACCATATCTGATTTTCCGCTTCAAGCCTCTATCACCAGGCTATATCTCCCGTTGATGCCCCTTGTTTGAACTCCAGCAGATTATTCTAGTTTTAAATTGCCGTTATAAGGAGAGTACGCGGTGTCAGGCTTTAGGTTTCAATACCCGTGCCAGGTTGTCTGTATCAATCATATTTTTACATATTGTTGAAAAATATGGTATTAAATCATGGAATAGCAAGGTATGTAAGATTAAATGAATTGCGGCTTCATTAGGTGTAAAGGTGCCGATGAGTTGTAGAGCATACGAAGAACTAAATCGTAAGATCCAAGACGCACGTCAGTAATAAATTACAAGTACAATGAAGCAAAGAGGTCAACGGATAAAAATCCGCTGACCTCACTTTTTTAGTATGCTAATTTTGCAGGCTTGTCTAAGCTAAAACGTAAAAAACTAATGAGTATATCCGTTAGCTTTAAAGAGCTCGTAATGATCTACGCTACAGCTAATACCGATCGTTCATGCAATCTTAATGCGGGCATAAATCAATGTTCTTATTTTATAATGGCATACTTTTGCTCCACTTACCACAACAGTCACCCCACATTGCTGTTATCTGATCATTCATTTTAAGTTCGATTACTTCACATATGTTAGGACAGCCATCACATGCAAAACTACGCGGTGTATAGGTAAAATCAACTATATCAAAACCATGAAAAACGGTTGCCTGCTCTAACTTCGCCATTTGCTCCTTAGCTAGGAGTGCCGCTCCAATAGCGCCCATAACATTATGGTAGGTCGGTACTATTACTGAACAATTTAATGCCTCTTCAAACGCCCGTTTCATACCTTTATTAGCAGCTACACCGCCTTGAAAGATAATAGGACCTTTGAGTTCTTTACCTTTACCTAAATTATTAAGAAAATTGCGTACTAACGCTTGACATAGGCCATTTAAAATATCTGGAATCTGATGCCCAGTTTGCTGTTTGTGAATCATATCCGACTCAGCGAATACTGCGCAGCGTCCTGCTACCCTTACTGATGCCGATGATTCAATAGCCCGTTCACCGAAAGCTTCTATAGGTATATTAAGCCTAGCAGCTTGCTGATCCAAAAATGAGCCTGTTCCTGCCGCGCACACGGTATTCATAGTAAAATCAGTAACTATCCCATTGCGAATAATAATCAATTTAGAATCTTGTCCACCAATTTCAATAACAGTCTGTACATCAGGAACAATATGTATTGCAGCTACGGCGTGGGCTGTAATTTCATTTTTGATGGAGTCAGCACCTACAACGATTCCTGCCAATTGTCTGCCGCTACCTGTAGTACCGACGCCTTCTATCGTCAATTCAGGGTTACGCTCTTTAATTTCTCGCAAACCGCTCTGTACCGCATCAATCGGCCGCCCCTGAGTACGTATATATAAATTGTCTATAATTTGATCTTGCATATTAAGTACTGCAATATTGGTACTCACAGAACCAACATCAAGCCCTAAAAAAGCCTGCATAACTAAATCCTCCTTAAAATGTCTTAGAGCGAATGCTCTAAGCTTGAGAAAAAATGATCTTTAACACTGTTTTTTGATCGATCATTATTTTTTATTTTTGCTTGCGTTTGAGGCAGTCGATAAATGCTTCCAGACGAGTTATTATTCCAACATCGCTCGCATGTTCATCAATACTTAACGCTAGCATAGGGATGTTATAGTCTTTAGCAATATTTTTAAGTGCATATTGTGCTACTATTTCAGGCATGCAGCCAAATGGGTAAAGGTGAATGATGCCATCATAGTGATGACGCGTGCACCATAAGGCTGTACCGACGGATTTTAATCCATCGCCACCTACGTGATAGTTTAAATAAGGACGTGCTTGCTTCAGATGATCAGTTTCTTCATTATACAGTCCTAAAGTGCGTAATATTATTTGCGAATAGGCCCAATCGCCAGTGTAAACAAATTTTTTCACTTCAACACCTTGTTTAATAAGTAGATCTTCAATATTGTGATTTACATATGGTTCTAATAATAGATATAATTCACCAATTATTCCAACTTTTGCAGGTTGGTTTGCACCGCCAGTAGCAATAGCTTGCATCTGAGCAGTAATTTCGGCTTGTTTTTTGTTTATTTCTCGAAATGTATGGCATTGACCTAATTGACTTATCCCGCTCTGATAAATAGAAATTATGGTATCAGCGTTCTTAGCACGTGCTCCATAATAGTTTTTCGCATTGTTAAGGGCATCCAGGGCTTTTAATGTTTTAATAGCTATAGCAATATTTTCTACGATTGAAAAGCGGCTGGCATTTGGTGCTACTGTCCGTAAGAAACCATATAAGTTTATGAATAAGTTCTCTGAGGCGTTGATAGTGTGAAATTGCAGTGGTGTTTTTTCTGATAAGGATATTTTCTGCACAGAATTATAAAACCCCTGGCGGCATTTGCCTGCGCCACAAACTGTTACCAACGTGTCAGCTCCACGTTCAATACCTTCTAAGAAATTGCCCATATTAATTTTATATGGCAGGCAGACGCCTTCTGGGGAATGAAGTGAGCCTAATTCTATAGTCTTTTTGGTAATTGTCGGCGCTTCGATGACGCTAACCCCTAGGTTTGTCAGCATATTAGATACTGGGATATTCAAATAGCCCATGTGGGGGAATGTTACCTGCAAGATTCTAACCTCCGATCCATTAAATCCAAAAATGCTTCCAATCTAGTAATAATACCTGCATTACCTGTATGTTCATCAAGATTAAGAATTATATAAGGTTTACTACTGTTTTTCAAAATATGATGTTCGACATATTCGTTCAATAGTGAATCAGGACCACAGCCAAAACTTGATACCATAATAATGCCGCGTATATCAGGCTGACGGCTAAAAAAACGAACTGCCCCGTCAATTTTTGCTGATAGCTGCCAATAAATATCAGATTGAGAGACTACGGATTCCTGGTATAATATCTTACCTGGAATTTGCTCAGGAGTGATTATTTTAATATCACGCTCGGACAGGGTGGTTAAGATATTGTGGCAGAAAAATGCGTCATTTAATAAATAACTGTGACCGATAACTGCTATTTTAGAACCAGATGCAGGGCAGGCAAGGTCGCTTTTCCAGGATTTTTTAGCTTTTTGATAGGCCAGGTAACCTGATGTTTTAGATGCGCCTAGAGCCTGGCATGTGGTATAGAGGGCTTTGAGTTGGGTAACCAGAGATTTATTTTCAATATTTGGGGCAATAAGCTGATCGGAAGACATGTTAAAAGTGTTTCTTACAATATCAGGTAGGCCAGCAAATTTAGCACATAGAAAAAAACCAGGGTGATATCCTGCGATACGAGGGATAAAAATATGCGTGCATTTTGGTAACAATGATTCGACATGTCCAAGATATATTTTTAATGGCAGGCATGATTCATCAATCGCCAGCATTGTACCTCGATCTAGTATCTGCTGATTCGTTTCATTAGATACTGTTACTGGAACCCCTAAATTTTTAAAAAAAGCAGTCCATAAACTGCCAAACTCGTGATAGAGCATTGCGCGTGGGATGCCAACATGAACGTCCACCGTATCAATCCTTTATTTTAGAATATGGAGCATCGCGAATAAGGGGTAGTTATCACTACCCCTTATTCCTTATTGGTCTTCTTGATTATTTAACTGATTTTCTGCTGTAACATTAAGGCGGCTATTGAGCTGACTGATGTGGTGGTCCATATCTTGTGCCATTTGTGTAAACATTTGTTTAGCAGTTTGATCATCAGTGGATTGTCCAAAGGTAGCGTATGTACCTTTAGCGGATTCTGCAGCAGCAACAGCTTTTTGTAAATCTTTTTGTACAGTCATGAATATTGCCTCCTTAAGTAATTAGTGTGAAAATCATCCTTTATAGTATTGTGTGGCATATGCTATTTTTATAACTGGGAAGTTATAGAATTGATTAGTATCAATTAGTTTGTACAATATAAAAGAATGGAGTGGTAAAGTGAAGAAAATATTTTGTTTGTTAGTTACTTATATGGTTCTGGGAATTAGTTTGAATACTGTGAATATAGTTTTCGCAGCTAGTACAGATAACAATGAGATTATTGCGGAAAGTAAGACTATTCCATACCCTTCAGGTTATAATCTAACCAGTGAGGGCGCATCCTCGTATAATGGTGTAAGTAATATTAGAAATTCGCTCTATTACTCAACTTTGGATTTTTTCAATATGAAATCAATGTGAGACACAGCCCATCCATTAGTGGAACAGGGCTGTTTTTTATTTTACTTACATTTTTACATATTATTGCAAAATATAGTATTTTAGTTGTAGATGGTAAGGACAAACAGTTACCTTGATGGACTCTAATGGGAATGAGAAAATTTATCCATTGATACCGCTTCCACTTTACCGATATAATATAAGCTAAGCCTTAATATATCATTTGAAGGAGTGATAGGATGAGACTAAAATTGACTATCGGCACGATTATAATAACCTTAATGCTTGGCGTTGGCATCAACTACAAAACAATCATTGATCAAAAGCAAGCAGATGAAGCGCGAATAGCACAAATAACGTCTGAGGCCCAAGCGAATCTGCAAAAGGTTGAGGACATGCAAAAAGACATAGCAATTCTAAGGCGTGAGCTGGCGGTCCAGCGTGACGTCTACCCAACTAGCCGTGGTGGGCACCGGGTGGCTCGCTACATAGACGGCGCACAGGTGACTTGGTACAACGATATAGGTAAAACAGCATCAGGCACAACAGCTACCTCGGGCAGGACTGTAGCCGTTGACCCGGACGTAGTTCCACTAGGTTCAGAGGTTGAGATTGTTATGCCTGACGGCAGAGTGTTTCGGCGTATCGCAGAAGATACCGGGGGGGCGGTTAAAGGTAAAGTGTTTGACGTTCATATAGACGCTTCAGACGAAGAACTATATGAGCTAGGGCGTACTCATGGGGTGAGAGTATTTGTTCTTGATAGGTAGGGATGGACTTCGGCGAATACCAAAAGTCATAGAACAATCCCAGAAAAAATGAACTTAGAGTTCACGAGGATTATGACAGTGGTGCTATGTAATAGAACAAGTCTTAATATGAATTTAACATATGAATGAGTCAGCTGACGGTTGTCCGACTCGTTCACGTACAAGCAATCATTGCTCACAAAAAAGACACAGCCTATCCACTAATGGAGCGGTTGTGTCTTTTTTGTGTACTCATATTTTTACATATTGTTGCAAAATATGGATTTTTTCTCAAAGATTGGCAGGGAAAGAGGATTTTAAAGAGAAAGATATTTTATATATTAATCTAAGGCGTACAACTTGTTGACTAAAGGACAATAGGAGGGAAAACATATTGAGAAAATTTCTGGTTTATTTATCTTTTTTAATGCTGTTGTTGAGTAGCTCGCTGGCTGCAGCAGCAAGCGCAAATGACAACTCAGTTAACGAAAAAGTTACCCTGACCTACTATGGGCAATCGGCGTTTATGCTTTCTCACGGCAACACAAAGTTGATCTTCGATCCTTATCTGAGTAAGAGTCCGTGGAAGGCGGCCAATGCCGATGAAATTGAATGCCAGTACATCCTTGTTTCACATGGTCATCAGGACCATCTGGGGGATACCGTTCCAATTGCCAAGCGCACTGGTGCTAAGGTTATTACGTTTAACGCTCTTGCCGGACTGCTGAAAGAGCAAGGATGTGATGTGGCCCCTATGGATATCGGTGGTCAGCGGGCATTTGACTTCGGCTACGTCAAGTTAACACCGGCTGTTCATGGTTCTGGTGTCCCCGGAGGACTGGCCGCTGGGTTTATTGTTAACTTCTACGGGAAAACCATCTATTTTGCCGGTGATACCGCCTTATTCGGTGACATGGCCTTCATCGCCAAGGCTAAAGTCGATTATGCGTTGCTGCCAATAGGAGATAACTACACTATGGGAATAGCTGACGCGGCAGATGCGGTGGGACTGATCAAACCCAAGGCAGTAATTCCAATGCATTATAATACCAATCCTTTAATAAAAGCCTCGCCTGAGGAGTTTAAAAAGTTAGTGGAAAAACGCTACAGAATTCCGGTTCACGTAATGCAGCCGGGAGGGACACTTATTTTATGAGTAATGGGGCGGTTCCTTGACTCAGAGTTTCCCTAAAAAACTCGCCGTTTGACCCGATATGAAGAACCGTATCACTTGTAACGACGAAAAACTATAAGAAAGACACAGCCTATCCATTAGTGGAGTAGTGCTGTGTCTTCATTAGACTAGAAAGGTTCAGTAATGGATTTTAATACAACAAAGGGAGAAGAAAATACTACATGCTTTCAATCAATGACTCGATTAATAAAGATGACAATATACGTACACTTGTATTGGCATCGGTTATGTGTATCGATATGGTTATGAAAGAATAATTACAACTCAACAAGAAGACAATGGGGACGGTGGTATTGTCTTCTCTTCAAGATTTAGCCATATCACCAGCATTACAAGATAAGATGATTGCCGCAACACCTGTCCGGAAAATATATTCAATGAATACTGGGCACTCTTCATTTTTATCTGATCCTCAAGGATTGGCAACGATCTTAGTTGATATTGCGCAGCAATAGCCATTACACATACAAACAATAATTACTTAATAAAAGAGGCACAGCCTATCCATCAGTGGAGCAGAGCTGTGCTTTTTTGTGTACTCATATTTTTACATATTATTGCAGAATATGGATTTGTTTATAGACAGGCAGGGAAAAGGGCTTTAAAAGAGAAACGAAGTAACTAATAACGAGACGAATTTGAATTCACTATATTTTTGTTAATTCTAAAATTAAGTAAAGTGCTCAAATGCTAGTACTAAATGTGAATAGGAGTGGAATTAATGATAACGACAAGCAATTTAGGTATTAACAATTGAAGAATTTACTACTTAACCGTGTGTGGCAGTTGAGGAATCGTCAGCGTATATTTGGTTGGAGAGTTCACTGGAAAGGTAGCAAGAGATGGGTACCTCTCGGCAGCTACTGCTTCAGCCCTAACTGCAGCAGGGTAACGCTGGGGCGGCTGGAGTAGCAGCTACGGTGCGGCAGTAACTATTGTGGTTGGAGCTGGAGTCGCAATAGGTATTGGAGTAAAGAAACTTCGGGATGCAATTTTTCATAACAGCAACCAGTCTAATAGAAATTAATTGTATTGGAGTTAGCCACGTACGCGCCTCAGATTATGGAGTAGCCACTACAGTGACATCAGCAACAAATCTGCTATAATTAAAGTTTACTAATAGTGGGAGATTTTTATCTAGAATTTTATAGTTTAGCAAAGCTTTTTTCCTTTATTATCTTACTAGGCTCGAAGATTTATTTTCCGGTGCGTCTTTACCATAAAAGTCTTGGTCTACATTTATTCCAACACTGAGTATTATTGAAAATGAGAAGTAGCAGGATGTTGTTTTTTAGGGGTATATTGTATCTAGGTGTAATTGTGCATAAGGCTCAGGAGGAGATATTGGGGAACAGGTGGCTGCAGATTATTTACTTCGAGCTGGATATGATATACTAGAACGAAAATGTCGCGTAAAATTGACAAAGTAGATATCCCTAACCCAATACATTAAACGACCTAATTGATATGATGGTTGGTAAAATTTGTGATACAATTGATATTAACGATTTATTTCCAGATGGTAAGATGAATAACTTACGGAGGTAACTTTGTGTTTTCGCAAACATTTGGCTCAACCACTTTAGGTTTGAATGGAGTTCTTATTACAGTAGAAGTAGATATATCCAATGGACTGCCAGCATTAGATATTGTTGGTTTACCCGATACTGCTGTTAAAGAGTCGAAAGAACGTGTACGGGCAGCAATAAAAAATTCAGGTTTTGAATTTCCTTCCCGACGTATTACAATTAATTTAGCACCGGCTGATCTAAAAAAAGATAGCTCGGGACTAGATTTACCTATTGCCATTGGTATCCTAGCGGCCAGCGGACAAATTATTTCAAAACATTATCAGCAATATGTGTTTGTCAGTGAGTTATCCTTAGAAGGTAAGTTACGAGGTATCTCAGGGGTATTACCAATGGCGATTCATTGCTTTGAGCAAGGAGTCAATCAAATAGTTGTTGGCACTGATAATTCTCAAGAGGCCCTGCTGGTAGATAGGTTAATGGTATATTCCCCTACTAACTTAGCTCAATTAGTTAACCATTTAAATGGACAAGAGCTTCTGACACCCGAAAAGCAAAAACCTTTTACCGATTTGGGGAACAATAACTATGAGGATTTTGCTGATGTACAGGGGCAATTCGTTGCCAAAAGGGCCTTAGAAGTTGCAGCAGCGGGTGGACATAATTTATTAATGGTAGGACCACCAGGCTCTGGAAAGACTATGTTAGCTAGGCGCATTACCTCTATTTTACCTACCATGTCGCCCCAGGAAGCATTAGAAGTCACAAAAATATATAGCATTGCAGATTTACTACACAATCATACGGGATTGGTAACGACAAGACCATTTCGCAGTCCCCATCATACTATTTCTGCTGCTAGCATGGTAGGTGGTGGACGTATCCCTCGGCCCGGCGAAGTTACATTGAGCCATCATGGTGTGTTATTTTTAGATGAGTTAGCTGAATTTCCAAGAACCGTTTTAGAAGTATTACGCCAGCCCTTAGAAGATGGACAAGTTACAATTTCGAGAGTTAATGCTTCTTTTTCTTATCCAGCAAAGCTAATGCTTCTTACGGCAATGAATCCTTGTCCGTGTGGATTTTTGGGTGATAGTAGTAAGGGCTGCTCCTGTAGTATTGGTGATATTAATCGTTATCGCAAGAAGATCTCTGGTCCTTTACTTGATCGAATGGATATACATGTACATGTACCACGCTTAGAATACGCAGAAATGACAACGACTGTACCCACAGAATCCTCTGCTATTATCCGCCAACGGGTGATAGAAGCAAGAGCTATTCAGTATGCTCGTTTAAAAAAGTATAATTTATTTTGTAATGCCCAAATGAGTCATAAACATCTTAAGACTGCTTGTCACATGACGCCAGGAGCACAATTAATCCTTAAACAGGCTTTCGAAAAAATGAATTTAAGCGCACGAGGATATGATCGTATACTAAAAGTAGCTCGTACAATTGCAGATTTAGCAAAAACAGACGAAATAACAGATATGCACATTGCAGAAGCCATTCATTTTCGTAATAATATATAGGATTTTTCGTAAGATGAAAGTGAACGATCCTTAATTATGGAGGTACAGATTCTTTGTATAGTCTTTTATGTCCAAACTTAATTTATAATTCCTTACACGACCTTGAATACAATCATTTAAAAAGCCGAGGTATTAAAGGGATCATTTTTGATTTAGATAATACCATCATTCCTTGGGATAGCCAAGAAATGTCACCTGAAATTATCGCATGGTTAAATACCTTGCTGGCTGAAGGTTTTAAAATATGTTTTTTATCAAATAATATGGGGAAAAGGGTGAAAAGTATAGCTACTATTTTTAATGCACCCTTTGTATCTAGAGCTTATAAACCTGCTAAGAAAGGCTTTCGCCAAGCAATCGCAACAATGGAATTATCTCCAAACCAAGTGGCTGTTATCGGTGATCAATTATTCACTGATATACTTGGTGGTAATCGTTTAGGTTTAGTTACCATTTGGGTTAAACCTCTCAGTGCAAAAGAATTCATTGGTACCAAAATTACTCGTCGATTAGAAAAATTGGCTGTAGGATTATTAAAAACTAAGGGGTTATTAAAATAGATTACATATATTTCCAGGAAATATCCAATAAATGGAGGTAAGGTTATGATTACCAGTAAGACAAAAAAAATAGGCATTTTAGGATGGCCTTTGGGACATTCCTTATCCCCCCTCATGCATAATGCAGCTTTTACAGCACTCGATCTTGATTATGTTTATGTACCATTACCTGTTGAACCAGAAAAATTGGCTCAAGCTGTGGCTGGTTTAAAAGCCATGGACTTTACTGGTGCAAACGTCACCATACCACATAAGGTTGCTATTATGTCTTACCTTGATGAAATTGATCCTAGTGCCCAGTTTGTGGGAGCGGTGAATACAATTCTTATAAAAGAAGGAAAATGTATTGGTTACAATACGGATGCTCAAGGATTTATCCAGTCGTTAACAAGAAAGAATGTAACTATAAGGGGTAAGAAAGCTGTTGTTATGGGCGCTGGTGGCGCAGCAAGAGCTGTCGCCTCTGGTCTCATACAAAATGGCATACACCAAATCACCATTGGCACAAGAAACTCTCTAAAGGCACAAGAGTTCACCAATTTTTTCCCAAATTTTAAAAATTTATTAGGCTGTAACTGGCGAGATAGTACTTTTACTAACCAAGTCAAAGAATGCGATATTCTGATTAACTCGACTCCCATTGGTATGTCAACTAGTGAAAAAGAAGAGTTGCCTATTCTATGGGAGAATGTAAATAAGGACGCTACTATCTGTGATTTAATATATAATCCGCCAATTACTGCTTTTTTAAACTCAGCTCAAATTCGTGGCTATAGAATCATTAATGGAGCAGGAATGTTGGTAGAGCAAGGGGCCTTAGCATTTGAACTATGGACAGATAAGCAAGCACCGCGTACTATTATGTCGAATATTTTATCAAAATATATGTAAAAAAATAACAAAACACCTTATTTTAAAGCAGGAATTTACAAAATTGGTTAGAATATACATAATTAGGACATAAAGGCTTGGGTCCCAGGACCCGAGCCTTTATTTTGAAATTTTATTATGATAAATTGCATTATAATATCCTTTTTATTTGTCGCAATTATCAGTAATTTTTTAAGTAAATAAGAGAAAAATTGCTAGGTCTTATTTAGTATAGTAGGGGTGGACAACTTTGGAATTATCAGCTCAAATTGGAAAATTTACAGCCAAACAACGTCTAGGCATAATTCTCGGAGTGGGAAGCATCGTATTTATCATCACAATGTATATAACACCTACCGAAGTAGTGACGGCACCTACTATTCCTAAACAAGCAAATACGGGAGTTGTTAAGAGCTCCACCAATAAGGCTATTATGCTTGTTGGACAACAAGGTAATCAAACAAACCAAGTGTTTCGTGATCCTTTCCTTATACCTTCCGAATTTCAAGAAAAAATACCAATTACTAACAACGTAAGAGATCAAGGATTTTCAAAGGTTCCTAGTTCAAATAGAGAACCTACCGCGAGTGAAAAACTAATTACCCCAATTAAAGCCAAAGAATCTGTTACACTGACTGGTATAGTTAGTACCGATAATCAGCGTTTAGCAGTTATTCAATCAGCGAACAAAAGTAAAGCCTACCAGTTATATGAATTTATAGATACATACCAACTGGTTGCGATTCAGGATGATACTGTTATTCTTAAAGATAATGATAGCCAGCTCGTATTATCCCTAGAAACTCCCGGGAAAAAAGGAGGAAGAAAATGAGATACAAGATATTTATATGCTTGTTAGTACTTTTTCTCTCTATAGGGATTTCTAGTATGGCAATGGCATCTCCTCAAAGTATTAACCTTAATTTCATGGATGAAGATGTGCGTGTAGTCCTACATACTCTTGCCACAATTGGAAATGTTGATATGATTATTGATGATTCGATCAAAGGTAATATTACCATGAAAATTAATAATATAACCTTTGAAAATGCTTTGGCCCTAATCACTTCTGCTAAGGGAATATCGTATCGAAAAATAGGTGATTCCTACATTATCGAACCTGCTGACATGGGTATAACAGAAGTCTATAAACTTCGTTATATTCGTGCTGTTGATATAAAAAAATCTCTAGAACCTATTATGGGAAGTCTCAAACTAAAAGCAGAGATAGATGAAGTATCAAACTCCTTACTTGTTAGTGGTTCACCTACAGGCTGTGCTCGTATTAAAACACTATTAACAGATCTTGATATTCCGCAACAGCAGGTAACCCTGGAAGCGAAAGTAGTAGCCATAAATAAAGCTAAAACAAAAGATCTAGGAATTGATTGGTCATGGGATGTGACGCCCCAGTACCCTGAAGTTGAAACAACAGATGAAGTACGAGATAGTAACGGTAAAGTAACAACACCCGCAAAGACCACAATTACTCGGACAGCACATAAAGGTACTATAAGATTTGGTAGTAGTCCTGCAGGAGTCCCCTATGAGTTTTACTACCAGGCAAAGATCAATGCTCTTATTAGCAATGGTAATGCTAAGATTTTAGCAAGTCCTAAGGTAACTACCATTAATGGCAAGGAAGCACGTATTTTAATTGGAGATCACATCCCTGTGCTCACAGAAAAAACAGAAAACGGTAAAACAACCACTACTGTAGAATATGTTGACGCAGGTATTAAACTTACTTATACCCCCACCATTACCGCTGAAGGTACTGTGACTGCTAAAGTTCGTACGGAAGTGAGTACTCCAACTTTAGTATCTGATATTAAAAATTATCGTATTACTACTCGCGAAGCTGAAACTACGGTCTGCATGAACGATGGTGAGACAATGGTAATTGGCGGTCTTATTGGTAGTGAAGAATCCAAAACAAATAATAATGTACCTTTCTTAAGTGAATTGCCTTTGATCGGAACATTATTTAAAAGTGTACATAATTCGAAATCAGAAACGGAAGTCATTATATTTTTAACAGCACACACTTCTAAGTAATAAGAGTAATCTTTACATAATTATAAATCTATTATTTAGCATTTTTGGTAATAAATTGACATTATTTTAGCGAATGCTGGATATAAAAGTTGATATAGATAGTTGTGATGAAATCCGTGATGTATTTGGGCACTTTATCTAGGATGGAACAAGTAGTGCAACCGACTAACTTTATGCATTTAATTAAAATATGAATGTATTTGCTGTTCGGTTGCTTTTTTTATGAATAGGTAGGTGGAAAATGAAACGAAAAAGACTGGGTGATTTGTTGCTTGAGACAAATCTAATCACACAACAACAATTAGAGGAAGCACTAAAGATTCAAAAAAAGGACAATAAACGGCTAGGTAAAGTATTGAGCGATCTTAATTATGTATCCGAAGATGCCATGATTCAAGTTCTTGAGTTTCAATTAGGCGTACCTCATGTGGATTTATCAAATATTGTTATAAAGCCAGCAACAGCAGCTCTTGTTCCAGTGAATTTAGCAGAACGACACCAAGTGATTCCGATAAAAATAGCTGGTAATAAAATTACCCTAGCTATGGTTGATCCTACTAATTTTTATGCCATTGATGACATTCGTATGGCTTCTGGTTTTGATGTAGAACCAGTTATCGCCACGGAAAAAGATATTTTACGAGCCATAAGAGAATCTTATGGTGTCCAAGATTTAGTGCAAAAGGCTGTCAATAATATGCGACCAGAAGATATGGCATTAACAGCCGAACTCCAAACAGCAGATGATGCGCCTATCATTGGCTTGGTCAATTCTCTTATGAACCAAGCCATTAAGGACATGGCTAGTGACATACATATTGAACCACAAGATAAGACACTCCGAGTTCGCTATCGTGTAGATGGCATGTTAAGAGAAGTTGGCAGCTTTCCGCGAGACATTCATCCTGCAATTGTTGCTAGAATTAAAATTATGAGTGATATGGACATCGCGGAGAAGCGGATACCCCAGGATGGCAGAATCAAAGTGAAAGAAGCAGGCCATAATGTGGACGTGCGAGTATCAACTCTACCTACCATTATGGGAGAAAAAGTCGTCATGCGGCTATTAGATCAGAAAGCAGTTATTTTGGATCTTAATAAACTTGGCTTTTCCCCTGAAAACTTTACTATGTATCACAAATTATGTTCCCATTCCTATGGCATGGTTTTAGTTACAGGTCCCACTGGATCAGGAAAAACGACGACTCTCTATTCTACGTTAACTAAAGTGAATTCACCCAGTAAAAATATTATTACCCTAGAAGATCCTGTAGAATATCGTTTGGCTGGTGTAAATCAGGTACAAGTCAATCCTAAAGCTGGTCTTACCTTTGCTAGCGGACTTCGTTCCGTATTGCGCCAAGATCCTAATATTGTGTTAGTAGGCGAGATACGTGATAGCGAAACTGCGGATATTGCGATTCGAGCGGCCTTGACTGGCCATCTAGTCTTTAGTACCTTACATACAAATAATGCAGCAGGGACTATCACCCGTTTACTAGATATGAATGTTGAGCCTTTTCTTGTAGCTTCGTCTGTTTTAGGTGTTGTAGCACAACGGTTAGTCAGGTTAATATGTCCCGAATGCAAAGAAGGTTATATACCTAATTCTGATTCTTTAGAACGGCTCTTCTTAGGTATCGGACCCGACGCACAAATTACACTACATAGGGGAGTAGGCTGCGCACGTTGTAATCATACGGGCTATCGGGGACGAATGGCCATTCATGAACTAATGCCTATAACCGCTCAAATACGAGAAGCGATTAGCCGTAAAGCTTCTAGTGACGAAATTAGTAACATTGCTGTTAAACAGGGTATGACTACTATGCGCCAGGATGCGATTCAAAAAGCCTTAGCTGGTTTGACAGATGTTCAAGAGGTGATGCGGGTGGCCTATGCTGGAAGTAACGGGGAGGAACTCTAATGGAAAAATTATTACATCAAGCCGTAAAAAGTGGGGCTTCAGATTTACATATTACGGTAGGAGTACCACCTATATTGAGAGTCAATGGTAATTTGGTACGGGCAGAACACAAGGTGCTCACAGTCAAGGATACGGAGGAATTATTTTTCTCCATTACCAAACCAGAACAACAGTTGTATTTTAAAGACCATGGTGAAATTGACTTTTCTTTTGCTATTTTCGGTCTAAGCCGTTTCCGGGTAAATGCCTTCCGGCAACGTGGTTCAACGGCCATTGTCATTCGTGTTGTAAATGAAACTGTGCCTACTTTGGAAGAATTAGGGCATCCGCCTGTGCTTAAAAATCTAGCCTCTCAAGCTAGAGGGCTGGTCCTAGTTACTGGGCCTACTGGTAGTGGTAAATCCACAACGTTAGCAGCGATGATTAATTTGATTAACAAGGAAAGGTCCTGCCATATCCTAACTCTGGAAGACCCGATCGAATACTTACATAAACACAATCAATCTATTGTAAATCAGCGTGAAATGCATTCAGATACAAAATCTTTTACAATTGCTCTAAGGGCTGCACTACGGGAAGATCCTGATGTTATTTTGGTAGGGGAAATGCGTGATCCCGAAACAATAGCTACTGCCATTACAGCAGCAGAGACAGGACATTTGGTATTTGCCACCCTGCATACTGGCAGTGCCGCCCAGACTATTGACCGTATTATCGACGCTTTTCCCGCCCATCAACAGCAGCAAATTCGTATTCAACTTTCCGTCACATTACAAGGAATTGTTGCCCAGCAACTTTTGCCTCGCATTGATCAACTAGGTAGGATTGCTGCTTTAGAAATACTAATCGCCACGCCTGCAGTACGCAACATGATTCGGGAAGGTAAAACCCACCAGTTAACTTCGGTGATTCAAACGGGAGCAAAGTTTGGCATGCAACCAATGGACATGGCCCTAAGAGATCTATATCGACGTGGAATTGTATCTTATGGGGAAGCAGCCATGCGAGCCATTGATGAGGAAACCTTCGCTCGTCTCGCTAATAGTTAAAAAGGAAAGTAGGAGATTTTGAGTGGCTAGAAATTTTGCCTATAGAGCAAAAGACCGTAATGGACAAGTGCTGACAGGCAGTATTTTGGCTGAGAATGAACATGCCGTAGCTCTGCACGTTCGTGAAAAAGGCTATTTTATTACTCAGCTTAAAGAAGAAGGTAGCACTAGTGCAATACGCTCTTTTATCGATAACTTACAGCGTATTAGTCTAAAGGAAATATCTATTTTTTGTCGGTTATTTTCTACGATGATCGATGCAGGTTTACCTCTAGTGTCATGTCTTAATGTACTCATTGAACAAACTGATAATCCTCGGATGAAAAAGGCACTCCAGGATGTTTATAAAAAAGTCAAGGAAGGGGAAACTTTATCACGTTCTTTAGGGGATCACCCTCGTATCTTCCCTGGGCTTATGATTAACATGGTAGAAGCTGGAGAGGTTGGTGGGGTGCTCGATGATGTACTCGGTCGTTTGGCAAATCATTTTGAAAAAGAACACAAAATGAATGAGAAGATCAAATCTGCTCTGACTTATCCTGCTGTCGTAAGTGCTATGGCAGTTTTATCTGTAGTATTTATCCTAACCTTTGTTTTACCCACATTTGTACAAATGTTTGACAATATGAAGATGGAGTTACCATTACTAACTCGTATCTTATTAGCAATTAGTGCTTTCTTACGTAATTATGCTCCTTTTCTCTTAATAGCCGTTATCGCTGGCGTTTACGGCTTCAAGATTGCCTATCAGCGAGAAGATACGCAAAAATATATAGATGCCTTAACACTAAAGATCCCCATTGTTGGTATGTTGTCCCGGAAAGTTGGTATTGCTCGCTTTAGTCGTACCTTGAGTACTTTGCTACACGGTGGCGTATCTATCATTACTGCCTTAGAAGTAGTCCAGAAAACTATTGGTAATCTTAGTATGACGAAAGCCTTAGAACAAGCCCAAAGTGGTATCAAAGAAGGCATGGGACTAGCCACAACCTTAGCCCAAAGTAAAGTCTTCACTCCTATGGTCATCCAAATGGTATCCATAGGCGAAGAAAGTGGTGCCTTGGACAAAATGCTAGAAAAAATTGCTGATTTTTATGAGAATGATGTAGATGATGTGATTAGCCGTCTAAGTAGCATCATTGAGCCTGTAATTATTGGGGTATTGGGAGTGGTGATTGGTTTAATTGTGATTTCTATTATGATACCACTCTTTGATGTCATAACAAATTTTAGTAATGTGTAAAATTTGTTTTAATGTAAGGAGGTGAATCGTTTCATTCGGATTACAATAATTGTTGATATTTATAAAAAATTGAAAAGAGGTAAATCTATGTTAATCAATTTAAGAAAAAAAATGAAAAATCAAAAAGGGTTCACATTAGTAGAGTTGATGGTAGTAATTGCAATAATTGGTATTTTAGCTACAATTGCCATACCTAAAATGACCGGTGCAACAGCGTCAGCAAAAGATGCTAAGCTGACAGCTGATTTACGAACTCTCGACGGCGCACTAATGATGAGCTATGCTAACTCAACCACTACTCCTAAAAAATATCCTGCAACCTTGGCTACTTTAGTTACAGATAAACTTATAGCCGAAGTTCCTAAAGATGCTAAAGGTGAAGATATGAGTTATACACCTACAGATGAAGGAGCAGCAAGTGGATCAACAGTAGCTTCAAGTTCTTCATACAAATTATCAGGAAAAAATTCGGCAGGTACTGCCACTAAATCTCCAGGCAGTGAAGCGATACAGTAAATATATTCGTCTGTGGGAAGTTGAGAAATATTTTCAACTAGAAACAATATCCCATCAAGGCGGCTTCTTGTAGTCGCCTTGATGGTTTTCTTGACAGATTTATAGTATTTATTTGCATTTTAATAGATAAAATTGCTAAGGAGAATTCAATTGTATATTGAACTATTTTTCTTTACTCTAGGTCTCATCATTGGTAGCTTCCTCAACGTCTGCATCTACCGTCTACCGCAAAACCAATCTATCCTTACGCCTTCTTCTCACTGTATGACATGCAATACACATCTTAAACCATGGGATCTAATTCCTGTCCTTAGTTATCATTTATCCCGCGGTCGTTGCCGCTATTGTGGTGTTTCCTTTTCGTCGCGCTATCCTATCGTAGAAATATTGACCGCAGGCCTTTTTGTCTGGTGTCTGTATATATTGGGGATCTCTTTAGAACTTTTCAAAACCCTTATTCTTACATCCTTTTTACTTGTTATTACTTTCATTGACTATGATCACCAACTTATATTAGACAAAGTTTTACTATGGCTATTTGGGGCTGGTGTTGTTATAAATTTGTGGACAAATAGCCTAGACATCTGGGACATGATTATCGCCAGTTTCCTTGGTGGTGGATTATTACTTTTCATTGCCGTAATCAGCCGTGGTGGCATGGGAGGCGGCGATATTAAGTTTGCTGCAGCTCTTGGTATTTGGTTGGGATGGCAATACTTACTTCTAACCTTACTATTATCTTTTATAATTGGTGGTGTAGGCGGCTTATTATTATTAGCTTTTAAGTTAAAAAACCGTAAAGATTTCATACCCTTTGGTCCCTTTATCGCCCTAGGTGCCTTAATTAGTAGCTTATACGGAAATGAAATTATTACTTGGTATTTGGAACGATTATAATAAGGTGGCTATATCCCATGCAACGAGGTGTAACCCTTATTGAACTTCTGCTATGTATTGCTATACTCAGCATTTTTTCTAGTATGGCAGTGCCAACAATTGGTCAATCCTTAGCAAAACAAGAGCTTGAGAATAGCACTCGTCAATTAGTTGCAGACATTCGTTGGTTACAGCAGATATCTATAAATTCGGGTGTAGATACAACTGCTTATGTATTAATTTTTAAATATACGGCTCCTTATGGCTATTATATTACTGCGAATACCCAAAGAATAAAAGCTGTTACCTTTCCACCATCAGTAAATTTATCCGGGCAGTTTTCCTCTATTTCTTTTAGCTTGAATGGAGCACCTAAAAATAGTGCGCAATCAGTTGCTCTTTATAGCCCTAAACTAAAAGAGTCGAAGTATGTTATTCTTGCGCCAGTCACTGGACGAGTGCGTATCAGTAGCTCTATAAGTACACAACCTGAAGAATAAGGGGGAGGTACTCATATGAATGTTCTGAAGGAAAATCGGGGGTTCATGTTAGCTGATGTGATAATCGCAATTTTTCTTGTCTGTGTAGCCTTAGTACCAATTTCTGGTTTGTTTACGCAATCAATACAGACCAGTGCTGAAGCTGCTGACTATACCCGTGCTGCGAATCTCATGCAACAACAATTAGAATTATTAAAAACTAAATCTCCTGAATATTGGGCAGAGCTGGCACTGCCTTGTCAAATACCGTGGCAAGTAAATCGTTTACTACCACCATCAAAATACACATTAACCTCACAAGCAACTTTATCTACACTAGACAGTCATCTTGTGCAGGTGAATATTATTGCTTCTTGGAAGGAGAGGAATAGAGAGTGCAATCT